>DATCFI010000074.1:0-4338 GCA_036509585.1 Hanamia sp.
ACAAACGCGCGGAGCGATCGGGTTGTCCTTGAATTTTTTGTTTCTTTTTTGTTCAAGCAAAAAAGAAAAGAATCAGAACTGTGATTGAATTGTATTTAAGAGATTATAAACACTCACGACCAAAGCGCTTCATTCTATAAAATAATATTGATACACGATCAGTATTTTTATCATTCAATTTCAGATTTGGATTGTGTGCAAATTCTCTTTGTAACGCTGAATATATCGATTGGTTCAAATTGGATTCCAGTACTTATAATTTTATAAGAGTAATAGGCCTTACGCAATTGAACATGAGTCCAAAAAGACAAGCCCTTATTTCGATACAGCATACATCGCAGTTTCTATCACCGATTCATTAGCGAGGGAATACGGAACAACGATTTTTGTTTTTAGTAGGCCAAAGATTGATGTGAACCAACGATTGAAAGAAGAGATTGAAAAGAAAAAAAGCATGAAATGGATTAATGCAATGTGCCTCATGTATGTTATCAGTAAAGCAACAAATATTGCGATTTCTTATTTGGCTTTGATCAATAATTTTCTTCAGACGGATACCGTCAGACGAAATTTCAACTCACTCCGCTTCCATTCTCAACCATATTCTCTGGCTTTACAAAATGCAATTTTCCTTCGCTATCTTCTGCCATTAAAATCATGCCGTTGCTTTCTATGCCGCGCATTTTACGCGGAGCAAGATTGGCAACTACCACCACTTGTTTTCCGGTAATTTCTTCAGGTGAAAAATGCTTTGCGATGCCGGCGACAATAATTCTTTTCTCGAAACCCAAATCAATTTCAAGCTTCAATAATTTATCCGCCTTCTCCACTTTTTCAGCAGAAAGAATGGTGCCCACTTTAAGATCAATTTTTGCAAAATCATCAAAGACGATTTCTTGTTTTATTTTTGAAACTTCAGATTTATTTTCTTCCATATTTTCTTTTGATGTCTGGCTGCTCACCGCTGAATGCTCGTTGCCTTTCGCCTTCTGCCTTTCGTTTTCTGCTTTCTGCGTTTCGTTTTTAGCGGTTTGCTTTTCGCTTTCTGCCAATCCCTTATTCAATTTCTCAATTTGTGCCACCACTTCTGCATCTTCAATTTTTCTGAACAATAATTCAGGAGCACGCAAACTATAGCCAACACTTAAAAGCTTTGACTTTCCTCCATTTTCCCATTCCAACATTCTTTCCGTCACCTTCATCATGTGAATCATTTTCTGAGCGGTGAAAGGAAGAGATGGGTTGATGAAAATGGCAAGATTGGCACATAACTGTAAACAAATATGCAGACAATTATCAATCGATTCCTGTGCTTCAGCTGTCGGTTGTCCGCCGTCTGTGGTCTGTTTCGCTACTATCCATGGTTGTTTATCCTGCATGTATTTATTGCCCTTTCGAGACAGGTCAATCACTTCAAACAACGCATCGCGGAATTTGTATTGCTCAAGTAAATTTTCGACTTTAGTTTTCGTGTTGGCAAATTCTTCAAACATTTTTTTATCTGCTTCATCCAATATTGCGTTGTGCAGAGGTGGCACTTTGCCATTGCATAGTTTGTGCATTAACACAAAAGTTCTGTTCACGAAATTTCCAAAGATGGAAACCAGTTCACTATTATTCCTATCCTGGAAATCTTTCCAGGTAAAGTCGTTATCTTTTGTCTCAGGCGCATTGGCACAAAGAACATAACGAAGTGTATCCTGCTGGCCTGGAAAATCAATTAAATATTCATTAATCCAAACTGCCCAGTTACGACTGGTAGAAACTTTTTGCCCTTCAATATTTAAAAATTCGTTAGCAGGAACATTCTCCGGCAATACGAAATCGCCATGTGCTTCCAGCATCGCTGGAAAAATAATACAATGAAAAACGATATTATCCTTGCCAATAAAATGCACCAGTTTGGTGTCATCCTTGCACCAGTAATCCTGCCAATTGCTGATCAATTCTTTTGTAGCAGATATGTATCCGATCGGCGCATCAAACCAAACATATAAGACTTTCCCTTCGGCATCCGGCAACGGAACTTTTACGCCCCATGTACTATCGCGTGTCATTGCTCTCGGCTGCAAACCTTTGTCGAGCCAGCTTTTACACTGCCCGTACACATTATTTTTCCAGTCTTTATGATCTTCGAGTATCCATTGACGTAAAAAATTTTCATAATCTTGCAATGGGAAATACCAATGTTTTGTTTTCTTTTTTATTGGAACTGCATCGCTCAACACGCTACGCGGATTGATCAATTGTTCGGGGCTTAAAGAGGATCCGCATTTTTCACATTGATCTCCATAGGCATTTGTGTTTCCGCAAATAGGGCAGGTGCCTACAATATACCTGTCAGCAAGAAACATTTGTTTTTCTTCATCAAAAAATTGTTCGGACTCTCTTTCTTCAAACAAGCCTTTATTATACAAATTCAGAAAAAAATCCTGTGCCGTCTTATGATGTATTTTGTGCGATGTGCGTGAAAAAATATCAAAGGAAATACCCATTCCTTCAAAACTATCTTTGATGATTGTGTGGTATTTGTCAACTATTTCCTGTGGCGTTACATTTTCTTTCATCGCGCGAATGGTAATAGGAACGCCATGTTCATCTGTTCCACTCATAAATTTTACGTCTAACTTCTTTGCTCTTAAAAACCTCGCGTAAATATCACCCGGCAAATAGCACCCTGCCAGGTGGCCGATATGCAAAGGGCCATTGGCATAGGGTAATGCAGTGGTAAGTAAGTATCTCTTAAATTCTTTCATAATAAATCTCAAAATTGAATTTGCAAAAATACCGCAAAGCAAAGCATTGCCCAAAAGATTGAATTGGTATTGAAGAGGATAGGTCTCACCAGTAAAGCTTTATTTTTTTGATCTGTAGGTAGAAATATTACCGTGATACAAGCGTGTTGCTTTGCATTCTTATCAAATAGAATTCTTCAATAAAAGTTGTTTTACTGCTTTTTTGAGCTCAAAACAAAGCCGGGTTTCCCATTGGGAAAGCCGGCTATTGTTTTAACGGGAAAATGTATTCTATTTTATTTCGAAAATTCAGGAATGGCTACCTGCGGTTTTAAAACATTTTGATCTTTTTCAACTGTCAAATTATTTTGTAATTTGAAATTCCCGGATTGTTTTATATCGGAGGAAGAAGCGCCGATTTTCACAGTGTAATTTCCTGATTCTGCTATCCATGATGCGGAATTTGTATCAAAAGAAGCAAGGTCTCTCGCATTAATTGTAAATGTGATCTTTTGACTTTCACCTGGTTTTAGCAGATTTGTTTTTGCAAATCCCTTAAGTTCTTCTGAAGGTTTTTTCATTTCTTTTCCCGGCGAGCTGACGTACAGTTCCACAACTTCCTTCCCCGTAAGCTTTCCCGTATTTTTTATTGTTACTGATGCAATAATTTTTCCATTAAATACAGAACTGCTTAATTTTAAATTGCTGTAAGAAAAATTGGTATAGCTTAAACCGTATCCAAATTCATATGCAGGTTTTACATTGAATGTATTATAATAACGGTAGCCCACGTAAATTCCTTCCTGGTAAATTACTTCTGCCGGAGTTAGTTTCATTCCAAGCATACCCGTAGTAGCTTCTTCAGGAAATTCTTTGCCAAGAAAAAAATCTGATGAAGGTACATCGTTGTACTTCACCGGAAATGTGACTGCCAATTTTCCGGAAGGATTTACTTTGCCATCCAGCAGGGCAGTAATGTCGTTTCCTCCTTCCTGTCCAGGTTGCCATGCCAGAAGTATGCCATCTACTTCATCTCTCCAACTCGCTAATTCTATTACACCACCAATATTTAAAACCACTACTACTTTTTTATTTTTTGCATGAAATGCTTCAGATACATTTTTTATTAGGGCTTTTTCCGTAGTGGTTAAATTAAAATCGCCATCTAATTTTCTGTCATGCCCTTCGCCTCCGTTTCGGCCAATGGATATTACAGCAACGTCTGCGTCGGAAGCATTCTTATTGATTACATCATTGCCAATTTCATATTCGGCTATCGGCGGCAGCGGGTTCGTAAATCCCTGCAAAATGTCTTGCTTTGGCCGCTTTGCGTTTTCGGAAGTAATATAATTGGAATAGGTATCTTTCAATTGCGCATCGGTGTTAAAACCTGCATTAGTTAACCCCTGTTGCAGCGACACGTTATAGGCCATATTTACAGAACCACTGCCGGTGCCGCCTGGTATGAGTTCATAACCGTTGAAGCCGAATAATGCAATGTTGTGTGTTTTGCCGGCAAAAGGCAGCGCCTCATTATTATTTTTTAATAGAATAAAGCAGATAGGTCGTGATGAATTGAATAGTATTTGTTTTAAGCTAATAA
>DATCFI010000075.1:0-13399 GCA_036509585.1 Hanamia sp.
ATTAAAACATGGTTTATTAAAAAATTCAATCAATGGTTATGAGCAAAAAAACAATTCAATGGATAATTCTTATAATACTTTTATTCGCTTTTGTATTGGCGATGGATTTATTGGTGAATCATTAAAAGGCAGCGGGTATCAGTCGAAAGGCTTAAATAAAATCTCTTTATTTTATGAACCGGATTATTTGAACTTCATCCCTTTGGGTCTTTCAGTTACTTTTCAACATCCGGTTAATAATTAATTTACGCTTCCCTTTTTTATTGTTTTAATGTTGCAATGCATTTGCGGTTATCTGAATTGTTTAAAAAAAGCAATCAGAATTAAAAGGGAATCCGGTGAAAATCCGAAACTATCCCCGTAGCTGTAATCCCGATGCAACTTAGTTTGCATTGTATTTTCGGAATCTACAAACCACTGTTCAAAATTATCGGATGGGAAGGTATCCGGAAATCGGGAAAGTCAGAAGACCTGCCACGAATCAATTAAAAAGTTATCATGCTTTCGGGTGAAAGGCAGTGAACTGGCTACATTTTTCGGAATAAAATCCTTTTGTATTCAGCCCACTCTTATTGCCTGCGAGTAAATTTTATCATAATCAAAATAGGTTACTATGCAGAATGAAAATGAAATTTTATTAAGAGAAAACAAAGACCGTTTTGTAATCCTTCCGATTAATTACCCCAAAGTGTGGGAACAATATAAAAAGCACATGGCCAGTTTTTGGACGGCGGAAGAATTAGACTTAAGCAGCGACATCAAAGATTGGAATAATCTCAATGATGGTGAGCGGCATTTCATTTCTCATGTGCTTGCTTTTTTTGCTGCAAGCGATGGAATTGTGAATGAAAACCTGGCGGTAAATTTTATGAGAGAAGTGCAAATACCGGAAGCGCGATGCTTTTACGGGTTCCAGATAATGATGGAAAACATTCACTCAGAAACCTATGCGCTGCTCATAGATACCTACATAAAAAACCCGAGAGAAAAAGACCATTTATTTCACGCGATTGAAACGATAGACGCAATAAAAAAGAAAGCGGAGTGGGCCTTGCGCTGGATTGAAAACGGAAATTTCGCTGAACGCCTCGTAGCGTTTGCGGCAGTAGAAGGCATATTTTTTAGCGGAAGTTTTTGTTCTATTTTCTGGTTGAAAAAACGTGGATTAATGCCGGGGCTTACTTTTAGCAATGAACTTATCAGTCGCGATGAAGGTTTGCATTGTGAATTTGCATGCCTACTCTACAGTATGCTATCAACAAAACTTTCAGAAGAAGAAGTTTATGAAATTATTGGTGATGCAGTGGAAATTGAAAAAGAATTTGTGACTTCAGCTTTGCCTGTTGCGCTTATCGGCATGAATGCAAAATTAATGCAGCAATACATTGAATTCGTCGCCGACAGATGGCTCCAGGAATTAGGTTATCCCAAAATGTTTAACGCTGGCAATCCTTTTGATTTTATGGAAATGATTTCTCTGGAAGGTAAAACCAATTTCTTCGAAAAAAGAGTGGGCGATTATCAAAAAGCAGGCGTAGCAGGGGGCACAAAAGAGGCGCAGGCATTTTCGCTGGAAGAAGATTTTTAAAGAGATTTCCCGCTGATTGCAGAGATAATTGCAGAAAGGAAAAATCAGCGGCACTCTGCGATATCTGTGGGAGAAAAAGTCCCGCTGATTACAGAGATGAACGCAGAAAATAAATTCAGCGATAATCTGCGAATTCTGCGGGAGACAAAATTATTAATCATTAAAAATTATATAACATGCAAGTAATAAAAAGAAACGGTAAAAAAGAAAGCGTAAAATTTGATAAAATAACTGCGCGTATCGAAAAGCTTTGCTACAGTTTGGACAGGCGTTTCGTATGCGCTGTTGACGTAGCAAAAAAAGTTATCGAAGGCTTGTACGATGGCGTATCTACCACTGAGCTCGATAATCTCGCGGCGGAAACCTCAGCATCGCTGACCGTAAAGCATCCTGATTATGCCTTGCTTGCAAGCCGCATTGCGGTTAGCAATTTGCATAAAAACACTACTAAGAGTTTTTCAAAGACAATGCAAGCGTTGTACGAATGCCACGACGAACGAACCGGAAAATATCTTCCCCTGATAGCTGACGATGTATGGAAAATTATTCATGATAATGCCGAACTTTTAGACAGCACCATTATCTACGACCGCGATTATGGATTTGATTATTTTGGGTTTAAAACTTTAGAGAAATCGTATCTTCTAAAATTAAATAATAAGATTGTAGAACGTCCTCAACACATGTACATGCGTGTGGCTATCGGCATCCATAAAGATGATATTGAAAGTGCAATCAAGACTTATCACTTAATGAGCGAACGATGGTTTACACATGCTACGCCAACTCTTTTTAATGCAGGAACACCCAAGCCGCAAATGAGCAGTTGCTTTTTATTAACCATGAAGGACGACAGCATTGAAGGAATCTACGATACGCTCAAGCAAACGGCCAAAATCTCCCAAAGTGCTGGTGGCATTGGTTTGGCAATTCATAATATCCGAGCCACAGGCAGCTATATCGGCGGTACTAACGGCACAAGTAATGGTATTATTCCGATGCTAAAAGTTTTTAACGACACAGCGCGTTATGTAGACCAGGGCGGTGGAAAACGCAAGGGAGCATTCGCTATTTATTTGGAACCGTGGCATGCAGACGTCTTTGAATTTTTGGATTTAAGAAAAAATCATGGCAAAGAAGAAATGCGCGCAAGAGATTTATTTTATGCCTTATGGATACCAGATTTATTCATGAAAAGAGTGGAAGCAGATGGCGAATGGAGTTTGTTTTGCCCGAATGAAGCGCCGGGATTACAGGACTGCTGGGGCGAAAAATTTGAAGAATTATACACGCGCTATGAATCAGAAGGCAAAGCAAAAAAGACCATCAAAGCGCAGGAGCTTTGGTTCACCATTTTAGAATCTCAGATAGAAACTGGCACACCTTATTTGTTATATAAAGATGCAGCAAATGAAAAAAGCAACCAGCAAAACCTCGGTACCATCAAGAGTTCCAACCTCTGCACCGAAATTTTGGAATACACTTCCCCTGATGAAATCGCAGTTTGTAATTTAGCTTCATTGGCATTACCAAGGTTTGTAAATGATGGAAATTTTAATCATGATAAATTGTATGAGGTAACTTACGAAGCGACTAAAAATCTCAATAAAATAATTGATAATAATTTTTATCCCGTAGAAGAAGCCAGGAATTCCAACATGAAACATCGCCCGATTGGTTTGGGGGTTCAGGGGCTTGCCGATGTTTTTATTCTATTGCGATTGGCTTTTGAAAGCGATGAAGCAAAGCAAATGAACAAAGAAATTTTTGAAACCATTTATTTTGCTGCTATGACTGCGAGCAAAGACCTCGCAAAGATTTCAGGTGCTTACGAAACCTTTAAAGACTCGCCGGTTTCAAAAGGAATTTTTCAATTTGACATGTGGAATGTGGAACCATCCTTACGTTGGGATTGGTACAGGCTGAAGGATGAAGTCATTAAATTTGGCGTAAAGAATTCTTTATTGGTAGCGCCGATGCCGACTGCTTCTACATCTCAAATTTTGGGAAACAACGAATGCTTTGAACCTTATACATCTAACATCTATGTAAGGCGCGTTTTGAGTGGTGAATTTGTGGTAGTAAACAAACATTTATTGAAAGATTTGGTTGAGCTGAATTTATGGAACGATGATATGAAAAACCGGATTATTCAACACAATGGTTCGGTACAAAATATAGAAGAAATTCCGACTGAGATAAAAGAAATTTATAAAACCGTTTGGGAAATTAAGCAGCGTAATATTATTGATATGGCTGCGGACAGAGGCGCTTATATTTGCCAGTCGCAATCGCTCAATCTCTTTATGGACAAGCCCTCCGTAAGTAAATTGACTTCCATGCATTTTTACGGATGGCGCAAAGGATTGAAAACCGGGATGTATTATTTGCGTTCTAAAGCTGCCACACAAGCGGTGCAGTTTACGGTAGAAAAACAAGGTGGCAAAAGTGTGGAACCATTAATCAATAAGTCTCAGGACGATGTTTTAGAAAGTGATACTTTTACTGAAGGAACTACTTGCTCTATGGAAGACGGTTGTGTAAGTTGCAGTAGCTAAAATTATCTGTTGTAATGACAGGTCGCGACCTGTCATTACAATTTCCTGTTACATCAAAATCTTTAATTTATGTGTGAACATGAAAAGAAGTTTTGTCCCAGATGCAGAACCCGCTTTGAATGCAAAGTGGGTTCTATTTTATTATGCCAATGTACGAGCGTAACGCTTACTGAGCCTGAAAGAAATCATTTACATGAAAAATATGAGGATTGCCTTTGCGCCAATTGCATGAAAGAATTAAAAACTGAGTTTCACAATAATCAATTCAACCAAAAACTGAAAAAGTTTTTTGGAATACTTTCACGCTAAAGGAATAAGAATCTCTGTTATTTATTTGTTTACTGGCCCAATGCGCAAATCGTTTTCGCTGTATCAACAAGCCGGTAAAAATCATTTCCAAAAGGTATAGCCATACCCGAGCGCAACTGTTCCGGCACCTGTATTGTTTTTCCCGTTGGCAGTTCCCTTTTGAATATTTAAAAACCCATAGTTTCCGCCGCCTTCTATAAATATCTTGTTTTTGCCAAAGCGATATGCAAATCCTACATTTCCGGACACACCGAAGTTGAAAGTATTTAGTTGGTTTTTAATATTATTAGTTGTGTCAAAAGACTGTGTACCAATCGCTTCGGTCAATCCAAAAGGCAATGGCGTTTGTTTGTCATCGCTATAATACATGCTCGAACCACTAGTCACTTGATGAGCAGCAAGCAAAAATCCTGCAAATGGGCCGACAGCTGCGTAAACACTCCTCGGGGAATTGCTCCCGAGCTTCCAATTGTATTTGGCCAATATCGGAACTAACAAATAATTTAGTTTGGCTTCACTTTTAAAATCGGCGTATAAATAGGTAGGAGCTTGTCCCGGAGGGAGCATTCCTGAAATTTGGGATGGAGTAGGAAAAGCCTGTGTTCCATCTTTCTTTCCACCCTGTGATGAATATTCCAGCATCGCCTCAATTGAAAACGCTGACGATACATGATATTCTCCAAAAATCGCTTCATCCGGACCAATTCTGGAACTATAGCCCTCATTTAAGGGATTGGTTTCTGATCCACTTGCTGATAAATTAGGAATGCTAATTCCGCTTCTAACTCCTAAAGTAAATGACTGCGCACATACAAATTGTGCCGGCAAAACAATTGCAAGAAATGACACAAGCAATGATATTCTTTTCATGATTAATCTTTTAATAAATGAAATATTTTAAGACGAAATTAGAAATAAAACTATCGTTAATTCATTAAATATTTTATCGGAGCGCAATCATAAAAACATACCATAAAAATTTATTGACCATGCCGCTATTTGTTCAACGTCTTCATTCCCACTTCAGAATAGCGCGATCCAATTGCGGCATTTTTTGGAAATGCTTTTTCAATCTGCTCAAGTTCTTTGGAGGACAATGAAATGGTAACTGCTTTTACATTTTCTTCAAGATATTTTATTCTCTTTGTTCCGGGAATAGGAAAAATAAAATCGTCCTGTGCCATCACCCAAGCCAGAGCCAACTGTGATGGCGTGCATCCTTTTGACTTCGCAATTGATGATATCTCAATTACCAGTTCCTGGTTTGTATCAAAATTTTCTCCCTGGAAACGTGGAGAATTTCTGCGAAAATCATCTTCATCCAAATCTTCAAATTTTTTTATTTGGCCAGTTAAAAATCCACGTCCAAGAGGGCTGTAGGCAACGAAGGCAATTTCTAACTCTTTGCAAGCCGGCAAAATTTCATCCTCCGGATCACGACTCCATAAACTATATTCAGATTGTAATGCAGTGAGTGGAAATGTTGAATGCGCTTTTCGCAAAGTATCTACATTCACCTCGCTTAATCCTATTCCTTTTACTTTTCCTTCTTTTACTAATTGTCCCATAGCGCCTACCGTTTCTTCTATCGGCGTATCAGGGTCTTTACGGTGGAGATAATACAGGTCGATTACCTCCACCTCTAATCTTTTCAAGCTCGCCTCACAAGAGCTTTTTACATATTCAGGACGGCCATTTATTCCTCTCGCTTTCGGATTCGCCGGGTCTCTTACGATTCCAAATTTGGTAGCGAGCGTTATCTTATTCCGGAATGGTTTTATCGCTTTTCCCACTAAAATTTCATTCGTAAACGGGCCGTAAATATTTGCCGTATCAAAAAATGTAACACCCAGATCGTATGCCCTATGAATCGTTTGTATTGAATCGGCGTCATTATGTTCTCCATAAAATTCGCTCATTCCCATGCAGCCAAGCCCGATTTCAGATGCTTGTATTCCCTGTCCACCTAGTGCCTTCATTTTCATAGCTTTTTAATTTATTTGATCAAACAAATTTAACGAAATGAAACCGCATCTTTAGTTTAAAAAACGCGCATTTTATTGATTCATCAACGCCTTGCAAAAATCTTTACCTTTGCTACCTTTTATTTTATCATGAAGGTTTACAATTAATGAAGCAGAAATATCGTGAATACAAACAGTTGAACCTTGCCCAAATTGCGGATGAAATTCTGACGTTGTGGAACCAGGAAAATACATTTCAAAAAAGTATTACAAACCGGGACGGGAAACCCTCTTTTGTTTTTTATGAAGGGCCCCCAAGCGCTAACGGAATGCCTGGTATTCATCATGTAATTTCGAGAACTTTAAAAGATTTGGTTTGCCGCTATAAAACGATGCAGGGTTTCCAGGTAAATCGTAAAGGAGGCTGGGATACGCATGGTTTGCCCGTAGAACTTGGAGTAGAAAAATTATTAGGAATTACTAAAGAAGATATCGGGAAATCAATTTCTGTCGAAGAATATAATGCTACCTGTCGCCGCGAAGTATTAAAATTTAAAGATAAGTGGGATGAAGTGACTCAGAAAATGGGCTATTGGGTCGATTTGAAAAATCCTTACATCACCTTTGAAAATAACTATATCGAAACTCTTTGGTGGTGCCTGAAGGAATTATATAAAAAAGGATATTTATATGAAAGTGTCAGCATTCAGCCTTATTCGCCTGCAGCGGGAACAGGCTTAAGTTCGCACGAATTAAATCAACCCGGAACTTATAAAGATGTAAAGGATACAAGTGCGACGGTGATGTTTAAGGTAGAAAAGAATGAAAAAAGCGCATTTCTTTTTGATGGAATTAAAGATGATCAGCTTTTTTTCCTTGCTTGGACAACCACTCCATGGACACTTCCGTCCAATCTTGGATTAACTGTAGGCTCTAACATTGAATATTCGTTAGTAAAAACATTTAACCCTTATACACATCTTCCCATCAATGTTATATTAGCAAAAACACTTCTTGTGAAATTCTTTGATATGAATTTTGAAGATGAAAATGGTGATGTAATAAGTATTAGTAATTCAATTAGGAGTCAATGGGATAATGAACCAACTCATCTAAATAAAGGAAAAATTTTTAATTGGGAAATTCTCTTTGAATTTAAAGGCAAAACTTTGGAAGGCTGTCAATATGAACAACTTCTTCCATCCGAAGCCAATACCTTAGAAAAGATCAGAGAAATAACTCCGGGAGCTGAACCATTTAAAATAATAACCGGAGATTTTGTGACTACTGAAGACGGAACCGGAATTGTGCATACAGCTCCAGCTTTTGGTGCTGATGACTTTAAAGTAGGAAAGAAAAATAATCTCGGCATTTTAATCCTGGTGGATAAGGAAGGAAAATTTGTAGATGGTGTTGGAGAATTCAGTGGCCGATTTGTAAAAGACTATAAAGATGATCCGCATTATGTAGATGTAAATGTGGATATTTCTGTCAAGTTAAAAAAAGAAAACCGCGCTTTCAAAGTTGAAAAATATGAGCATAATTATCCCCATTGCTGGCGTACCGATAAACCAATAATTTATTATCCTTTGGATGCATGGTTTATAAAAACTACGGCTGTAAAAGACAGGATGATAGAGTTGAATAATACCATCAACTGGAAACCAGCTTCTACCGGAACGGGAAGATTTGGAAATTGGCTGGAAAATATGGTAGATTGGAACCTCAGTCGTAGTCGTTTCTGGGGAACGCCGTTGCCAATTTGGCGCACTGAAGATGGAGAGGAAGAAAAATGTATCGGCTCAATAGACGAATTAAAATCAGAAATCAAGAAATCTTTCGATGCCGGGATATTAATTGATGATAAGAAAACGGATTTGAAATCGAAAATCGATGAAATAGTGTCCGATTTGCATAAACCTTTTGTTGATACTATTAGGCTCACTTCTTCCGAAGGAAAACCCATGAAACGAGTTCCGGATTTGGTAGATGTTTGGTTCGATAGCGGCGCCATGCCGTACGCTCAATGGCACTTCCCGTTTGAAAATAAAGAACAATTTGAGAAAAACTTTCCGGCTGACTTTATTTGTGAAGGAGTAGATCAAACGAGAGGCTGGTTTTATACGCTGCATTCTCTCGCTGTTTTGCTGTTTGATAGTGTGGCGTATAAAAATGTGGTGAGTAATGGCCTTGTGCTGGATAAGAATGGAAACAAAATGAGCAAAAGGCTAGGCAATGCGGTAGATCCTTTTGAAACGTTGGAAGTTTTTGGTCCCGACGCTACTCGCTGGTATTTGATCACCAATGCATCTCCGTGGGACAGCTTAAAATTTGATACTGAAGGGATTAAGGAAGTGCAACGGAAATTTTTTGGTACGCTTTACAATACCTACCAGTTTTTTGCCCTGTATGCCAATGTGGACGGATTTAATTTTAAAGAAAAACTGATTCCAGTAAATGAACGGCCGGAGATGGATCAATGGATTATCTCGGTATTAAATTCCCTGGTAAGAGAGGTTATAAAAAGTCTTGATGAGTACGAACCTACACAGGCGGGAAGAGCTATCGAATATTTTTTAAATGAACAATTAAGTAATTGGTATGTAAGGCTTTGCCGCCGGATATTTTGGAAACCGATTGATAAAAACAATCCTTCGGGCGAAAAAGATAAGATTTCAGCTTATCAAACTTTATATGAATGCCTGCTGGCAATTAGTGGATTAATGGCTCCCATTGCCCCGTTTTTTGCCGACTGGTTGTTTAAGAATTTGAATACAGTAACCGAACAAATAAGTGAAAATTCTATTCATCTGACTGATTTTCCAAAAGTAGATAGCAGTTTGATAAATCCGGACCTGGAGGTAAGAATGAAATTAGCCCAGGATATTTCTTCACTTATTTTATCGCTTCGGAAAAAGGTAAGCATTAAAGTTCGGCAACCGCTTCAAAAAGTGATTATTCCGGCAATAGACGGAGATTTTGACAATAGGATTAGGCTGGTGGAAAATATCATAAAATCTGAAACTAATATCAAGGAAGTTGCCATTTTGCCAGCAGGCAATAATTTTATAAAAAAGAAGGCCAAAGCCAATTATAAAACCCTTGGGAAAAAATTAGGCCCGAAAATGAAATGGGCTGCGGAAAAAATTGCTGGTTTGGATGATGTAGCAATCAATCAAATACTTGCGGGAGATTATGGGCTAAATGAAGGCGATGATGAAGAACCAATTATCATTAATTTTGACGATATTGAAGTGAGTACCAATGAAATACCAGGATTTGAAGTGGCGGTAAAAGGTAACCTAACGGTGGCCTTGGATCTCGTTATTTCTGATCAGTTAAAAAAGGAAGGATTTGCCAGAGAATTCATAAATAGAATACAAAATTTAAGAAAAGAAAAAAACTTTGAATTAACTGATAAAATCGTGGTAAATATAGAAGAAAAAGGCCTCATAAAAGATATAGTTACAGAATTTAATGAGTATATTCGCGCCGAAATTTTGGCAGCCGAAATTGAATTTTCGGCCGAAATTTTGAATGGCACCACAATTGATGTTAATAATGACACTTTTGCAGTAAACATTATTCAAAAAAGCATTTAAATTTTATGGCGACAAAGACTAAAAAGGCAATAAAAGTTGCCAAAAAATCAAACGCAAGCAAGCCTATAAACAAAAAAGCAACGCTGGCGAAGAAGCCAGTACAAGCTAAAAAGTTGATTGTAAAGAAAGCTATTGCCAAAAAATCAGCGACTATTCAGCCTAAAAAAGCTGCAAAAAAAGTTGTTGCGCCCAAGAAGTCTGCTAGCAAATTAATTAAAACACCTACTCCGGTTAAAAAAGCTGCAAAGGCCGGTTTGAAAAAAGCAGCCCCCGAAAAGTTGACTAAAGCCAAAAAAATAGCGATTCCAAATCCAAAGGTTTCGGCCAAGAAATCCGCAGTGAAAAAGGAAAAAATTGTTTCGAAAAAAAAGGTTGCTCCTAAAGTAACAAAGGTTGTGAAACCATCGAAAGAGATTTCCGTTAAAAATACAGTGACTAAAGGAAGCCCTATAGAAATTTCTGCCCATAAGGCAGACTTAAAGAAGGCGCTTGCCACTCACAAAGCAAAACTAAAAGACGAACCTAAGAAGGCTCAAAAGCCCTTTGTAATGCCTAAAACACACACTGAGAAAGCTCGAAAATATGAACCCGAGTTTACCAAATCGGTTCTCGATCAATCACCATACGAAGATAACGGACCCAGCATGCGTTACAGTGATAACGAACTTATAGAATTTAGAGAATTGATTACCAGGAAATTAGAGACTGCAAAAAAAGAATTGGGATATTTGCAGGGACTAATCACACGTAAAGACCAAATGGGCGGCGATGAAAGTGACAACCGTTATATGACCATGGAAGACGGAAGCCTAAGCATGGAAAGGGAGCAGTTAAGCCAGATGGCAAGCCGCCAGATCACCTTTATTGACCACCTGGAAAAAGCGATGATGCGTATTGAGAATAAAACGTACGGAATATGCCGCGTAACAGGAAAATTGATAGATAAAGCAAGATTAAGAGCTGTTCCACACGCCACCCTTTCTATCGAAGCTAAAATGGGAATTGCCAAATAATCAGTAATAAATAGATTTTAAAGAAGAGAGAATTGCGAAAGCAGTTCTCTCTTGCTTTAACCATTTGATCAACTAGCGGCTATCGCCAGCGTTGCCACACTTAGTTTAGTTCCTGTTACGTTTAAAATTTCTCTGCCGCAAGCTTCAATCGTAGCGCCCGTGATAATCACATCGTCAACCAATAAAATATGCTTTCCTTCCAGGGATTTTGGGTCGTTTATATAAAAAATACCTTCTACATTTTTCCATCTTTCGGCACGATGTTTCCTGGTTTGAGATTCGGTAAAAATTTTCCGGATTACGTTCTTCGAAATGACCGGTTTATTTATGATCTCAGCAATACCGTCACACAAAATTTCTGCCTGGTTAAACCCGCGCATTTTCTCTTTACGGATAAATAATGGCAGGGGTATAATCAAATCAACCTCGAAACGATTACTATTTAGTAGACTTCGACCTAGCATATTTCCAAAAAAGTGCCCTGCCTTTTTATTACCACGATACTTAAATTCATGGATCATATTTTGAACAATGGAATCTTTTGAAAAATAGAGTTCACTCATTGCAGATGTTATTGATACGCGTCCCCAAAATTTTTTTTCCAAGGGATTGTTGGCATGCATTGCGAAATTCGTTACTGGTAAATCATGAATACACCTAATGCAAAGTAAATTTTCGCTGCCAATCACATCGCTGCCGCATCCTATACAATTGTGCGGATAGAATAAATGAATGAGTGGGGAGAGCGCGAAGGATGAAATTTTCAAAATTTTATTTTGAAGATACAAATAATCCTCTCGATTAAATTTACAATTCCTTTTAGTTTTAGCTGGAAATATTTTTGCGATTTGATTTTGGTCTAATTGTCTAAATCAAACCGATTTTAACGCTAACAGTAAACAAACAAAAATCGAAGATTCTTGTTTTCTATTTGAATTAAAAAAGCATTTCGTGACTAATGAATTCAATTACCGGAAGAATCCAATTAAAGCCTTTTATCTCTTTAGCAAATTATTCTCCCAGATGTTTTTCAGGTCTCATCTGTGGAAAAAATAAAACATCCTGGATGGACTGTTGGCCTGTGAGTAGCATTACCAGTCTGTCTATTCCAAATCCAATACCGCTGGTAGGCGGCATGCCATATTCCAGCGCGCGCAAAAAATCATAATCTATAAACATGGCTTCGTCATCGCCGCGCTCCATAAGTTTCACTTGATCTTCAAAACGTTCCCTTTGTTCTAACGGGTTATTTAGCTCGCTGTATGCGTTGGCGATTTCTTTTCCGTTGATGATCAATTCAAAACGCTCTACCAGGCCAGGTTTGCTACGATGCTTCTTCGTGAGCGGGCTCATTTCTACCGGGTAGTCTATTATAAAAGTGGGTTGTATAAAATGAGATTCGCATTTTTCAGAAAAAATCTCATCAATCAGTTTCCCTTTACCCATAGTTTTATCCGCGTGAATGCCTAATTGTTGGCACACTTCCCGTAAACCATCTTCGTCTTTATCGCTTATATCGGTACCGGTAAATTCCTTGATGGCATCATACATCGTTATTCTTTTGTATGGCGCTTTAAAATCAATTTCTTTTTCACCCGAAAGCACTTTCGAAGTGCTATTTACTGCCAGGGCAGCATGTTCCAATAATTTTTCTGTAGTTTCCATCATCCACAGATAATCTTTGTATGCCACGTAAAATTCGAGTATGGTAAACTCTGGATTATGAGTACGATCCATGCCTTCGTTCCTGAAATTGCGGCTGAATTCATATACCCATTCGAAGCCGCCGACGATTAATCTTTTTAAATATAATTCATTGGCAATGCGCAGATAAAAAGGCACGTCCAAAGCATTATGATGTGTTTTGAAAGGTCGTGCCGCCGCGCCGCCTGGAATATTTTGAAGCACCGGTGTATCTACTTCCAATGCGCCTTCCTTATTCAGGAATTCACGCATGGAATTTACCATTTTTGTTCTCTTTATAAAAACCTCTTTTACCTGTGGATTTACGATCAGGTCGGCATAGCGCTGGCGATACCTGAATTCCGTATCAGTAACTTCATCAAACGTTTCACCGTCTTTTTCTTTAACGACAGGCAGTGGGCGCAATGCTTTTGAAAGTATTTTAAATTCCGTAACATGAATAGAAGTTTCACCGGTTTTTGTAGTGAATACAAAGCCTTTCACACCAATGATATCACCTATATCCAATAATTTTTTCCAAACTGTATTATAAAGAGTTTTGTCTTCGCCCGGCGCGATGTCGTCCCGGCGAATATAAATTTGTATTTTACCGCTTCCATCCTGTAGCACAGCGAACGAAGCTTTACCCATATCGCGAATACTCAGAATTCTGCCCGCAACG
>DATCFI010000076.1:0-27802 GCA_036509585.1 Hanamia sp.
AAAGTTTATTGTGGATAAGACGGGTAAGGTAAGTCAGGTAGAGGCAACTACAATGAAGGGAACTAAACTGGCAGAAATTGCTGTGAATGCTATCAGAAAAGGACCAAACTGGACACCTGCCCAGCAAAATGGACGATATGTAAATGCTTATCGTTTACAACCGGTAACCTTGACTAATCCTAACCAATAGCGATCGTTTTTTTATAACCCTAAGAGGCTGTCATCACTTTAAAAGATTGATGCTTCGTGGAAAAGATAAAGTGTCCATTGAGTTTGGTTTATTAGCCATGGCACAAAAATCTAAGAAAAAAGGCTGCCTAAAGGGCAAATAATTATCCAATCAGTATTTAAAAAAGGAATTTTATTCGAATGAATCTTTTGAAAGTCCTTTTAACTTTTAAATATCATTTACCCTAATATCTATAATGAAAAAGAGGCTGACTCAAATTTGTTTTTGAGACAGCCTCTTTTTTAAACTAAAAAAATCTAATCCGCTTAAGACATAATTTCGTAAATATTTGAAAAAATCTTTTATTTTGAAATTAAAATTTAAACATATCTACAAATCATTTTCTTTTTTGTTATTCTTTGTTTCTTTTTTATTAATTGTTTCCTGCAAAAAAGAAAAAGTGAATTATATACCTTCCGAAAATAATATTCCGATGGATACCGTTGCTGATCAAAAAACTCTTGATAAAAATAATATCACTTATTTGGCACTTGGCGATTCTTATACTATTGGTGCGTTCGTTGACAGTGCGGATAGGTTTCCCGTGCAGTTGGCCGGGATGCTTCGCAGAGACAGTATTTCAATTGCAGATCCAACTATTATAGCAACAAGCGGATGGACCACCGGCAATCTTTTAAATTCTCTGAGTAGTGCCCCTCCAAAAACAAACTATTCTTTTATTACGTTGCTGATAGGAGTAAACAATCAATACCAGGGAAGGTCGCTGGACGAATATAAAACTCAATTTACCGAATTGCTGACCATGGCAATATCCTATGCGAGCGGCATAAAAAATCATGTCTTTGTTTTGTCGATACCTGATTATAGTGTCACTCCTTTTGCCAGCGGATCAGACACTCAAAAAATTGCATTCGAAATAGATCAGTTTAATGCAGCAAATAAAAATATTTCGTCAAATTTTGGTGTTCATTATTTAGATGTCACTACCATTTCGCGCGAAGCAAAAGATGATCCTTCATTAATTGCCGTTGATGGCCTTCATCCTTCCGCGAAACAATATAATGAATGGGATCAATTGCTGGCTAGTCTAATGGTTAAGGAAATTCAATAGAGTTTTTGATGAATATCAGCGGGGTAAGCCTTCCTGTTATACATAGCAAAACTAGAAAAGGAATTCTTTTTTTTTGTTTGTCTGCTGTCTGTTGAACAAATCACCTGTCTAAAAAATCCTGGTAAGAAAACTGCATGTATGCCTTACCGTATTTTAGATCACTTGTATCGTAACCCGGAGAAATAAAAATCGGTTTCCTCGAAACATTATCCATGGTTTCAGTTCCCTTGGGCGTTACAAATCCAAATCCGTTGTTGAAACAATAAAACGAAAATTGTTTGGCAGAAGAATCCAGCAGGTCTTTTCCCCATTTAAAATCTTTGGTCGGAAGGTCTAATTGATCTAAAACGGTAGTAACAATATCTGTTTGCGAACCATAGTTGTCGATTCTTCCTTTCATTGATAATGCACCTCCCGAAAAAATCAAGGGAATGCGAAACTTGGATGGCCTGTCGTTAGGATCGTAACCCGGCAATGGATGTCCATGATCGGCGACAAAAACAATGAGTGTATTTTTCCATAGAGTGTCTTCCTTTAATGTATTAATGAAATGCCCGATGATGCTATCGGTGTAATACACAGAGTTTTCGAAACGCGTTGTTTCGTCAGTTCCCTTAAAGTGTGGTTTCATGGGCACATCATACGGCTCGTGGCTGCTAAGCGTAAACATAGCCGCGAAAAAAGGTTGTTTTTCTTTATGAATGTCGTCATAAAATCTGTTGAAAACGTATTGGTCGTGCACACCCCAGGAAGTAGTTCTTTCAGAAACAGGAAAATCATACTTGTCGACCAAACGCTCAACCCCTATGTTAATAAGATAAGATTTTATATTGGCGAATTCCAACTCACCCCCATAAGTATAACTGGAATGGTAGCCGATTTTTTCCAGCGATTGATTGATAGAAGGAAGATGCAGCGTTTTAGTCGGAGTTTTTACAATGGATGTGATGGCCTGGTTAGGATAGCCACTCAAAACAGCCACCTGTCCTTTTTCACTTCTATCGCCCGCAGCGTAAATATGAGTAAATAACAATCCATCCTCCGCTATCTTATCCAGGTTAGGGGTTACACCCGGGACACCGCCAAGGCAGCCAACCCATTTGGCGGTATAGCTTTCAAGGATAATAAAAATAATATTGGGTTTTTTTACCGATAAGATAGAAGGAATTTTTTTGGGTCCTGTATCGTATAAGCTATTTACTAATTCTTCGGATTTTGTTTCGGGAAAATAATCAAAAGGATTATGTGGGTTGTTGCGGTTTAAAAGAGAGAAGGTAATATTCCACGGCAAATTAATAGCTGCATGATCCGCAAATATTTTTTGAGAAAAATATACATCGCTTATAATCATCGGTATTTTCTGAATACCACCACGGATGGGTATAAAGAGAAATGCCAGGAGGAATAACGAAAAAAAAGAATCAACGACGCGAAACCTTTTTTGTATCCTGTCGATAGGTGGATCAAAATATTTTTTATAAAGAAAAATGTAAATAATGACAAGTACAATAAAAATAAGTAACAATGAAAACACCGGAGCCGAAGAGATGGTAGTGGCCATTTCTTTGGGTGATTTAAAATATAGCAACGGTGTGGCATCCATTCTGTATCCCCATGCTGTATATAACCCGAGATCGGCGATGATCAGGAATGAAATAATAACTATCAGTACATAAGTATAAATTCTGATTATTTTATTGATGGGTAAACGAACTGCAAAAGATTTTATAAGAAATAATAGGAAGGGAAAGAGGCAGATGTAACCGGCGAATGAAGCGTCCATTCTTAACCCATAAAGAAATGTTTTAAAAATTTCTCCGCCGGATAAGGTCTTTGTCAGTTGAAAATGATAAAGTAAAAACGCAGCCCTTGCGATCGCAAAAAATAAAAGCCAATAGAGGAAATAATAAAGATAGCCTTTGTGTTTTTTCACTTTGCGAAAATAGTAAATTAAAAAGGCAGCAAATGCAAAAGTTAATTCGACGCTATATGAGAATTCCTTGTTTTTGTTGATTTACTGTTGGATGAAGATTTTAAAGCGCAATGTATCCGTAGAAAAAATTCTTTTTAAAACTCATAGTCGCAACATTCAAAATTTGCTTATTAAGCGGATTTTCGAAACTTAAATTATTGATGTCATTACGTTCAATTTAATATCTGTCCGATTGGTTTTTAAATTGATAATTATAATTAATTTTTATTTCTGGATTTTCCGTAAAGCCCCTCCGGAAAGAATGATCGCTGAATTGTCTGCTATTTTCAGTTGCAAAGAATCTATTTGTGCATGGCCAAGATCGAGTATGCTGTATCCCTGAACCTTGGCGTTAACCCAATGAATGTTCATTGCTTCATCGTTTTTTATGTCATTCAAACCTGGTCCTGGAGTAACTGCCTCATCGCCAGAATGTATTTGAGTGCCTTTGGCTGCAGATGCATAATCAGGCGACATTTCGAATTCTACTGAGGCGGAATCATTCTGGACTACATTGATAGAGTCCATATCAGGGATCATACTTTCAACTTCAAATATAGATTTGCCGGTCATATTTACTGAGATGCTTTTTTGCTTCAGTTTAAACATTTCAAAGTTGGTATTAAAACCCTCAACAGATAGAAGCTCGGGTGAAAAAATACGCACAAGTGTAGTCCATTTCATCCAGTCTTTCTCATTTTGATTGTCACTCTTGTAGATAAATTTTATGAAAAGTGTATCATTTTTTACGAACGATTGTATAAGTTCAGGATGGTATCGCTGCCAATCATTTAAAACACGTACTGAACAGTTTTTATTTTGTTCAAATGCAATCTTTGTATTGTTGCCTCCCTCTATTTTGAGGTATTTAAAATGCTGGGTGAGAACGTTTGTGTAGTTCCAGTGTAGGTCACTTTTATCAATTTTATTGTATTCCTTTTTCAACACAATATTCGATAATAACAAACCCGCTACGAGTATAATTAACATGCTTAGTAATATCCGGGAACTCAATTTCATATTATTTGGTTTTAAAATTGTCTTTAACAAATTGGTCAAACGAAGATTTTATTTCTTTAAAATCTATTTTTAATAGATAGATGTTTCGCATAAAAACAGGCAATTCATTTTCCATAAATTGTTCTCTCCTGAAACTGAGAATCCTTTCCATCGCATCATCATCAATAAAATATCCGATGCCCCTCTTATTGGTAATAATATCTCTTTGCTGCAAAAAATCATAAGCTCTTTGAACCGTATTGGGATTAACTTCCATAGTTACAGCAAGGTCTCTTATACTGATAATCTTATCTCCCAGCTTCCATTTTTTCAATAAAATCTGTTCACAAACATATTCTGCTATCTGTATATAAATCGCCGGTGTATCTTTAAACTCCATTTATTTATTTTAAAATTCTTTTTCCCGCAACCTTATGAATGCAACTCCCCCCAATATTACCGGCAAGCAATAATTTAGAAAATACCAGATGGGATCATGCACGCTTTTAGGAAGTTCAATTGAACCTACTTCTTTTCCAACCAGGACGGCAACATGCAGAAATGGAAATGCATCGTCAATATTGCTGAACAGCAAACGGGCGAACAAATAATTTAATCCGTAAATGGCGAAAAAAAGTACGCATAGAGCCAGGGCCGTTTTTACCAACGCAACCTTATTGAAATAAAGCGATCCGATCAGCATGCACCCTGAACAAACAGCAGCCATGGGATAGCACTGCCGAGGCAATCTTCCATAGAAACCAAATAAATAAACAGCATCGTATCTGATCTTGTAAAACGGGCCATTGGGATCAAGACTATTATGATACGCAGCTACAAAACCAGCGTCCATTAACCTGAAAAATAGCAGGAAAGCTAATGGGTACAAAATGCCCACTATTATAACACCACAAAGCCATTTTTCAAAGTTTGAGACAGGAAGTGTAAGATAAGATGAACCACTTGATGTAGTACTAAAATAATTAAACACAAATGAGGCCAGTATAAAATCTCCTCCAACCAACCCCCAAAGAAACGAAGAGTTCTGTGCGACCTGAAAATTCACAAAAGTTTTTGTCATGTAGTACACTATCAAAATAAAAAGAAAAATAAGCCCGGTGAAACCGAACATTTGCATCGGTTTCTCCAGCAGTGTTTTTTTAAACAGGAGCCCGAACCGTTTTAAGTTGAATGTATTGTTCATTAGACCTTTTTTAATTTTGAAAAATTGCTTTTGCAAGTATGGGTTTCTCCGTAATCGCATTGAAAAGATGTTCCAGGTTTACCTTACTATCTTCAGCATTGGTATTTTTTGTAACGATAGAAAAACCTTTTAATGACTCTTCACTATATAGAATTTCATCGGGCCTGGTTAGTTCACTTACCGTCTTAAAACAGAGCTTTTCAGATATATCACTAACGGACGCATTTAATAACAACTCACCATTGTCAACTATAATTACCCGGTCAATTAAATTATCAAGATCGCGTATCTGGTGGGTGGAAATAAAAATGAGTTTGTCATCAGTAAATACCGAAGCAATCAATTTGCGAAACTTTATTTTAGAAGGAATATCAAGGCCGTTCGTAGGTTCATCCAACAACAACACTTTTGTATTACAGGCAAGCGCAAACGCAATAATGAATTTTTTTTGCTGTCCAAAAGACAATGTGTTCAGCCTTCCTTTATCGTGTACATCTAATTGCTCAAGATAACTTTGAAATTGTTCTTCGTTGAATAAAGGATAAAAAGGCGCAAATAATTTTTTATATCTCTCAATGGTTAAGGAGGGTACATACACTTCTTCCGGAATAAAATAAATAGTTTCCAAAAATGATGGCCATCTTTTTTTTGGTTCAAATCCATTGACTGAAATATTTCCTTCTTTCGGAAACAGCAACCCAATGAAATTTTTAAGTAATGTGGATTTGCCTGCGCCGTTCTTGCCAAGCAGTCCATAGATGCTTCCTGCCTCAAGTTTTAAATTCAATTTTTTGTACAGCAGCTTTCTTTTTTTATAACCAAAAGATAAATTTTGAACTTCGATCATAGTGTATTAGTTAAGTAGTACACTGCAAAGAAAAGATATTTATTTTAATTCCAAATAATTATTTAGATGATAAGAGTTTACTGATACAATTCAATCTATACTTTCGAGATTTTATTAGTTAAAAGTTCTGTAGGCAACTGTATCAATTAGGAGTGCCCTGATGTTAGACAGTATTATAATGTTTTCGGGCTCTTGTGATTTTGCAAAGTACTTACAGGTTCTAATTTCATATTATTAAAGAATAAAAATTCGACATTGCCTAATTGATTACTCCAGACGATTTTGTTTTGCAGCTACCGTGCTTTTTTCATTTTTATACAACAACCGCAGCACGCTTGGAAGCACAATCAATAGCAATGGAAGCGCAATGATAAAACCCCCTATAACGGCGATGGCCAGCGGCTGATGAAGTTGAGCACCGGCACCTATTCCCAGAGCCAACGGCATCAACGCAATGATAGCACCCAATGCAGTCATCAGTTTGGGACGAAGCCTTGTAGAGATGGCGTAAACAACAGACTCATCCACGCTTTTATCGTGCAGGGTTTCTTTGAATTGCAGGAAAGTAAAAATGGAATTTTCACCAATAATTCCAACGATCATAATGAGACCGGTATAGCTGCCAACATTCAAAGGTGTGTTGGTAATAAAAAGCGCCAGGTAACTTCCGGCAATTCCCAAAACTGCGATGAACAGAATAGCTATTGCTGGTTTTACATCCCGGAATAAAAAAAGAATTACTCCAAAAACAAGGATACTTGATGCTATTAAAATCATCAGTAATTCTGAAAAAGATTTTTGTTGTTGCTCATAATCGCCGCCATACTCAATACTATATCCCTGAGGCAGATGAATTTTTTTACTTAACTGACTCTTTATATCTTTTATGGTACTGCCAAGGTCCCTGTTTTCAAGGCGCGAAGAAACGATTCCTATTGTTTGAAGATTTTCCCTGTTTATTTCAGCCGCGCCACTTTTAATTTCAATATTTGCAAGATTGCTTATGGGCATTAGGTTTCCGTTGGGTAAAAATATTTTTAGATTTTTCAATTCATCTAAAGTCCTGTTCCTGCTTCCGGGATAAACAAGTCTTATCGGATACACCATGTTTTTTTCGTAAATATTTCCTGCTACATTGCCCTGTAAAGCTGTTTGAACCTGGAACTGAAGGTTAGCCGATGAAATGTCATATTGAGCTATTTTTTTAAAATCAGGAATGATGTTCAAAGACGGGCCGGCGATTACAATTCCATCAAACACATCAGCGGTGCCTTTTACATTTCCCACAATATCACTTACCTGTTCGGAAAGGTCATGAAGTTTTTGAGGATCATCACCGAAGATCTTTATTTCAATTGGCTGTACAGAAGTCATTAAATCACCCAACATATCACCTATTACCTGCCCGAAATCAACCCTTAGTTCAGGCTGGGATGATTCAATTCTTTTACGGATTTCTTCAATTACCTGGTCGGTGCTTTTATTACGGTTTTCCTTTAATGTGATTAAATAATCACCCGTATTCGGTTCTGTAATAAAAAATCCCATTTGTGTTCCCGTGCGCCGTGAATAAGCAGCCACTTCAGGTGTGGATGTAACTATTTTATCCACTGCCTGTAATTCACGGTTCGTTTCTTCCAAAGAAGTTCCAGGTATAGAAGTATAATCAAGCACAATACTTCCTTCATCCATCTTGGGAAGAAAGCCTGTTTTTAAGTGAGGCAAAATTAAAATGATGGCCACTATCAAACCGGCTACAAAAATGAAACTGATCCACGGACGAAGAATAAACCATTTTACCCATCCCTGGCGATGTACCTCTTCATGTTTTGGTTCTTTCTTTTCTTTCTTCTTTCGTTTCTTTCCTGAAAAAAGAAGATAGATTACTGGTAAACAGATCCAGGTAACAAAGAATGAACACACCAGTGCTATAATCATAGTATTGGTAAGAACATTAAAATACGCGCCTGCCACGCCGCTCATTAAAATGAAAGGAAGGAAAATAACAATGGTGCTTATAGAAGAACCGACCATTGCCGGAAATAGAAAATGAATGGCTTTTTGAACAACGTGTTTATATTCATCATCAGGATTTTCCTCGTGCGAACGATGAATTTGTTCCATGACCACAATAGCATCATCAATGATCAAAGCGATGGAAGCCGCTATAGCACCCAACGTCATGATGTTTAAGGTATATCCCACGATATACAAAACGATGAGTGTTAGCCCCAGCGTTACCGGAATAGTAATTAAAATGGTAGCGCTTGCTTTAAAAGAACGAAGGAAGATAATGGCAACAATGATAGCCAGTAACAATCCAACCCAAAGACTGTCCGTTACACTCCTGACAACGGTTTTTACAAAATCTGCCTGGATATAATAAGGCTTTATAGTAACACCTTTAGGCAGGATATTTTTTAGTTGCGCTATTTTGACTTTCATTTGTGAAGACACATCCACCAGGTTACTGTTGGGCTGTTTTACCACCGCTATCAATACCCCTGGTTTTCCATTGGCATTGATCTTCACATACTGAACCCCTTCCTCAATTTTGATATCAGAAATATCTTTTAACTGAACCACCCGCCTACCATTACTGCCTATCACCACATTTTGCAAATCATTCAAAGATTCAACAGACGCGTTTGTTAAGCTGAGATAGAGAAACCGGTAATCAGATAAATACCCGTTGGAATTTATAAAATTAGTCCTGCTAAGCGCCATATTTACTGAATCAGGAGTTATACCCAACGTACTCATTTTTTGCACATCCAGCTTCACCCAGAATTCTTCATCTTTGCCCCCGGCTATGGCAATGTCTGACACACCAGGCACCTGGCTTAAAAAAGGTTTGATGGTATAGACAGCCAACTGCTTCATTTCAATAGGAGAAAGTGAATTGCTCTCCAGAGAATAACCCATTACCGGCAAAATGGATGGATTCATTTTCTCAACCGTGATATTTACATTAGGGGGAAGCGTGTTTCTTATCTCGGCAATGCGGGATTCTAATCTTTGCGCACTAAGATCCACACTTACATTCCAATCCAGGTAGGCAGAAATTTCACAGGTCCCCCGGCTGGTAGTGCTGCGGATATCTACCAAATCAGGGATCTTTTTTATGGCCAGTTCTAAAGGGCGGGTAACGGTTACCATCATCCGGTCCACGGGCTGCAATCCTGCGTCTGCAATGATCTTTATCTTTGGAAAGGTAATTTCAGGAAAAAGTGATGTTTGTAATTTAGTATAGGTAAAGATGCCTCCAACAATAATTATAGCTATGACAACAGTAAGGGGGCTTTTATATTTTGTAAAATATCCTAACTTCCGGCCTCCTTTGCCTCCATCCCGATGGCTATCGGGGGAGGGTTCTGAAGAATCTTTTAAATGGTCATTTTCATTACTCATTCCATAAGTTTATTTAGAATTTTCTAACGCTGTGAACCTTTCTATTTGCCTGCATTCGCAGAATCCGTAGAAATATTAGTGCCTGCCGAAACTATTACGGATGCAGTATCAGAAAGACCATAATTTCCACTCAATAATATTTTGGTATCATTTGAAAATTGAGGTGAAATTACTTGTATAGTATCTCCTTGTTCAATCCCGGTTTTTACCGGCACATTTATCGCTGTGCTGTCGTTAATCAGTTTCATAACCCAATACTTGCTTTGTGTTTGATCGGATAAAACAGATTGCCGTGGCAATGTCTGGGCATCGGAAATTGAAGTTTTAAGAATCTTCACTTTTGCAATAAGGTTCTGTGGAATAGTATGCTGGGTGTTTACCCTTATCGAATAAGATTGTGTTTGTGTAACAGAATCCACTAAGGGAAGAGATGAAGCAATCGTTCCATCCAGCTTTTCTGCGTCCGGCAAAATCAATTGCACTTTCTTACCGATAGAAACGTAAGGCTTATCTTCATAAGGCACATTCATTACAAACACAAAACTTTTTGCGTCACTTATCACGGCTAATTGTTCTCCATCCTGGACATAATCGCCGGCCTGGTGGTTTATCTGCATCACATAACCGGAAGCGCAGGCGCGAAGCACATTAACACCCGAAAACTTAAAGTTAGAATCAAGATTATTTACCGCGTTTCCAATTGCGCTGGCTTCCTTGGTTTTTAAAACAAATAAAACTTCTCCGGCATGTACATAATCGCCATATTTAATATTCGATTTTTGAATGTATCCGTTCAGGTTTGATTTTACAAAATTCTGTTGAATGAAAGTGGATGTGGCATTCAGCTCAATATATTCATTCATCTGCATGTTGGAAACGGATGTAACGGTAACGGGTGTACGCGCTTCAGGAGTGTCACCTGAAGTTCCTGTTGTTGAAGAGTTACAACTGTAAACCAGTAAACTAATAAATAGTGTAAAAAGCCATTTAGTTTGTGGCCTGTGAGAACACCGACCATGGAGGAGCGCCCCGGTTGGTGTCCTCACCAACCGGAAATTCACGTTTTGTATCTTCATTAAACGAAAACAATTTTTTTTCATTGACATTTCATTTACAATTTCATATTCCAGTAATTAATTTGTTGAATCACCTGGTACCGCGCTATTTGATTTTGCACTACAAGGTTTTTTGCCGTGGCATAGTTATTCAATGCTAAAATATAATCCGTGATGCGGATGTCGCCGGTTTCTAACAATTTCCCATCCACCTTTATCAATGTTTCCAGGTATTCTATTTGTTTGTTGATGTTAGACGACAGACTTTCAATGTCATTGAGTTGTTGTTGTAATTGTAGTAATTGCTGATGATATTGTGTATCAAAAAATTCCTGTTTTTTCTGTAATGTCCTCTGTTGAATATCTAATTTTGAAAATTGCAATTGCTTTTGATGGCCGTCATAAATTGGCACGGTAAGATTGATGCCAAAACTATAACCGAAGTTTTTATAAGGGGTAAGAATCAACGAAGATTGATAACCGGCATCTGCAAAAAGATTCACTTTGGGCCGGTATTGAACTTTGGCTATCAATCGCTCGTTCTCAATTCTTAAACTATCAATTTTATAATTCAGGAAGAACGGAGAACCAGAGGTTTGGTAATTTTGAATCACATGAATCTGGGGCTCAGAAAGCGTTTCAGTAGTCGTATCTACTATGCCGGCAAGATAATTCAGGGAAGCATAATTATTTTTATATTGAACTAACAACTGGTTTTTTGCCAACTGTTGTTGCTGAAGCGTAACCAAAAAGGATAAATAGTCAGATTGTTTATAGACGTTTTTTTGAGTAAGGCTTTTTAGTATACCCTCTTCATTGCTCAAAAGCCGAATCAACTGGTCATTAAACTCAAGCTGCAACTGGTCGCCATAGGTGGTGATGTATTGTATGATGATCGCCTTCCTAATATCTTGCTTAGTGATAGCCGATGAATTGACCAATGAATCATTCTGCAATTGAAGGCTTTTGAACTGAAGATTCAGGTTCCTTTGATTATAAATTTGTTTGTTTACTGTTACCAATGCAGAAAGTTGTTGCCCGTTCGAAATAGCTGCGTCATAACCATAACCACCTATAACCGGTGCGTAGTAAGCATTTCCGCTTCCTGTAACCTGGAATCTATTTGCCGCGATAATCAATTCGCTATCTATCCGATTTGCTAAAACCAGGTTTTGGATATCGGTTAACCGCGGATCATTTTCCAACGATTGATTGATAAAATAATCAAGACTTTTATTTTGACCTAACGAAAATAAAGGAAGAATGAAACTCAGAAATATGATGATAATTTTTTTATTCATATTCATATTGATAAAACAAAAGCCATCCCGTTAATTGCGAGATAGCTATTATCTGTAAATTTAATTGTATTAGCCTCTCCGGTTTGTATCCCCACCATCTGAGAAATTGAATTACTTTTCTTTCATTACAAAGTTTCCGTTCTCATTAAAGATCACATCTTTTCTGTTGATCCCCACTTCGGGAGAAGTTTTCCCCTTGGAATCCAAAACCTTTCCTACATCGCCAAATTTAGCATTTTTGTAATACTCTTTTATGTAACTCTTCGCAGTTTTGAGAGGATTACTTATGGGAATTTCTTTTACAATTCCTATAAAGGTACCCTAAGGAGCCTATGTAGAGCAATTAATTTCTCCGTTCTTTCCTTCCCAGTTTGCTTCATAATTGCTATTCTCAGATTCCCGGAAAACGTTCTTTGCCTGAGGATATTTCTAATTAAAAGAATCTTTTACAGCTGTGGCACGCTAACCGATCCCCATCCAAAAAGTACCACAATAATAAAGACGCTCTAAAGCACTTTGCAAGCAACTATTTTTTCATAATTTTCTTTTTCAAGTAGATTTATATTACGTTACACTTGTAAGTTGCAACACGAATCTGAAGAAATATTGAACTTATATAAAATATGGAAAATCTTTGAGATCAAATTTTTCTTGCCTGAAAACGTAGATCAGATCAGTCAGCTGACTATGTCGAATACTATCCGTTATCAGAAGGCGAATTTGGGGTGTCATTGTTCTGCTCTTTATCTTTCTTAAATTCCAGTTTACCGAATTTCCAGGTAAAATTAATTCCGATAGAACGAAAGGGTATCATACGGGTTTGATTAATGGTAAAATCCGGGCCGAAGAGATTTGTTTTCTGCACAAGGTCTTTGCGAAAAAGATTGGAAGCGGTAAGCGCCAGGCTTCCTTTTTTATTCCAGAATTGCTTGCGGATGGCAAGGCTGTAAGTAGTGAACGACGGATAGCTGCCCTGCGCCTCATGCCTGGCAGCCCTAAAGTTTCCGAAAAATTCTGCTACCAGTGTTTTTGAGAACTGGTAATCAGCATTGAGGTTAACGCGGTAATTAAAACTGTTAGAATTATACCCTTTGTCAATCGTATTGATAGTGTGCCTTTCATAGAAAAACGCGTTCGTCCTCAAATCAAGTTTGGAAAAAAAATTTGCCGAAGCAAAAAGATTAAGCCCGATATTATTCTCACGCCCGATATTCTGCCTGGTGCTGACCGCCACATCTTTATAGGTGGTATCACCTACTTGGTAAGAAGGATAATAGACAATATAATCCTGGATGTCATGATTGTTTACCCGGTAGAAAAGATTTGCCATAAAAGAGCCGACTTTGTCAATATCAACGTTATACCCAAACTCATACCTTTTGCCGATTTCAGGTGAAAGATGGATATTTCCGGTAGATAAATTTTTAGGGTCGCTTGTGTTGATAAAAGGATTTAAATCCCCATAATCGGGCCGTTCAATTCTTTTGGTATAGCTCAGTTTTATTTGAGAATTTTCCGTTATTTTTTTGGAGAAAAATATGGATGGCACAAAAGTATTATACCCTGGCACCTGTTGCTGCTGCTGCGCGTTGGAATAATAAGAATTGATTTCTGTACGCTCGTACCGTTCGCCAATTTTGGCATCGAATAATTTAAAAACAGGAAAGGTGAGTTCACTATAAAAGGCATATACTTTTTGGTGGTATGCGAGATTATCGGATAAATAATTATCGGTAATATAATTGCCGGAGCCATTCAATTTCAATACCTGTGAATTGCTCGTAATATCATAAAGACCCAACTTGCTTCCAATTCCAAGAAGAATATTCTTCTTCAAGGGCTGCGTATAGTCGGCCCTGATTTCGGTTTCTTTTTCAGTGCCGGGATTGTTTCCTTTGGTACTGTAAAAAAGTGAATCCTGTGGAAGAAAGTATTGATAATTGTTATCCATATTATTGCGGGTACCGATGCTTGTATTGACTGCAAGGTCTAGCTCCTGGTCCTCTTTTTTAAATGTTTTTTTATAATTAAGGCTGGCATCTACATTATGAAAATTAAAATTGTGATCAGAGTTAATAGAATTTTGAATGTTCGATAAAATATTGGCGTTCGCGTCCTCTGTTTGTTGCAACTGGTTGGTCATTGATGTGCTGTTATGGCCAAAATTTTCATACCCTACCGATCCCGAAATACCGTTGTATTTATCAATATCCCAGTCAAACCCAAGTCCTGACTGGTATCCGCTTCTTTTTTCCTGAGAGGAAGACGCCTGGTTTAGAAATCCTTTATTATTAGCTGCAGTATCATTGGTTACTCTTTCAGATGTAGATAGTGACGTCGTTTTTAATCTCGCATTGCCGCTTACATAAGCATTTACTCCAAAGCTTCCCTTACGCGCATTGAAATTAAAAGAACCATTTTCAGTTCTTGTTCCAGCCGTGAGGGATAAATTTCCATTTACACCCTGTGAATTGTTTTTCTTTAAAATAATATTGATGATTCCTCCGAGTCCCTGAGCATCATATTTGGCACCAGGCGTGGTAATCACTTCTATACTTTTTATCTGGCTGGCAGGAATAGACTGCAATACATCTGCAATATCACTCCCGAAAGCAGCCGAAGGCTTTCCGTTGATCAAAAATCGGATGCTCGAACTCCCTGCCAATTCTACATTGCCATCTACATCTACAGAAACCTGTGGAACTTTTTTCAATATATCCGTTGCCACACCCACCTGGGAAGTCACATCCTGGTCGGCATTAAAAACCAATTTATCTATTTTATTTTCAATGATCTTCGGTCGTCCTGAAATGGCAATGTTTTGTAGCGTTGTTGCCTTCGATTGCAAAACTATATCATTTACCTGGGCTACAGGATGATCTTTGTTAACTGTGATATTATATAAAGTATGCCCTTTATATCCTATAAACTCTCCCACCAGTTTATAAGTGCCTGCGGCAACACTGTCAATTACAAAATTTCCTTTATTGTCAGAAACGGCTCCATTGATTGGCCTTTTAGAACCTGTGGGAAAAATAGAAATGGTTGCATATTCCAATGGCTGGCGGGAAACTGAATCTATCAATCTTCCTTTGATCTTAAAATTGGTATTTGCAGGTTGCTGAGCTAAAACGGATAAACTTAAAATACAAAAAAGTACGGGTAAAAATATTGTCTTCACAATTTAGGATTTAAAATAGGGCGCAAAGGTATCCTGAGATTCTGTAGAAAATTTGTGGAAATAGCAAAACGGGATATATAAAGGATGAATGGCTGTATCGTTCTTTAATACCGCTGCTTGTTTATAGTAAAACGTCTCCTGCTTGGTAAAGAAAAAATAACTTATTTAATTTAATCCTCAGATAATTATAGACCAGGCCATTCAGCAACAATTACCAACGGTTTTTATTTTTTGGAGATTGGATAATTTTAAAGACTTTTTTATCCATATTGATAAAACAAAAAACAAAAGCCATCCGGGGTAAATGGAATGGCTAATATCGCGTAATTTAGTTCGACTAATTTTCTTCTTTTACAAAGTTTCCGTTTTCATCAAAAATAACATCTTTTCTATTGATCTCCACTTCATAAGATGTTTTTCCCTGAGCATCTAATACCTTTCCAACATCACCAAACCTGGGGCTTTTGTAATGTTCTTTTACATAGGAGAGTATTCCTTTTGGCAAATCCTTATTTGGTATTTCATTTACAATTTCTATGAATGTACCTGATGGCGTATAGGTAACAGAATTGGCTTCTCCGTCCTTTCCTCCCCAGTTAGCTTCGTAATTTCCTTTTTCTGTTTCCCAGGTAATGTGGTGCATTTTTGATTCGGGATACTTTTTCATGTTTGCACTTTTTACAACGGCAGGAACATTAATGTGATGATTACCACCTTCATTTTCCTGGGCAAACGTTGCGCTGCTTAATGCAAACAAAATTGCTGTCAGACCTAAAATCTTTTTCATAGTTTTTAATTTTTATTTTTTAAAATTATTATACAAACTTAGAATATGAATTTGGAGAGAATTTGAAGACTTTAACCGCGTACGTTTAAAAAAAAGTTAAAGAAGTATTAGTATCATGAAATAATTTAAAAGAAAATTCTAAACATTACATTGTTTATATCGCTTTTATATAAATTTTAGAATGTTTTTTTATCTAAAAAAGAATTTATTGTTATGAAATTACCTTCATTTTTAAGGTCGCCAATTAATTGTGTAAGTTTATCAAGCAACTCTTTGCCCGACTTTCTTTTTACCATGTTCGGCAATTTATAATCGCTTAGATCAGTAAATTCCCAAGGATGAAAATACAGAGATAAATAGCCGTCTTTTTTTAGGGATTGAATAGCGATCCTTTTAAAATACGAATAAGGAAAATTTTTAAATGCCAACCAAAATAATGGAATTCTAAAATTGGCAGAAACAGAAACAGGTACCCTCAATATCCCGGATTCCAAATAGTATTTACGAGGCTTTGAAAGGTTATTGTAACGTCCGGGAATCCATGTTGGGTTAATTGAGGAATCATATTTGTAACCGGCTTCTTTTAGCCATTGCATGTCGATCTTTTGCATTCGCGGCATCCTTATCCCGAATATTTTTTTTAGTGTAATACTTTCCAGGACATCGAGTGAATTTTTGAGGTCCTTCTTATCAAAAGATGAATGAAAAAATGTGTGAGAGGCAATTTCATGCCTTTGAGACAATCTGTAAATTTGCTCTGGGAAACGCATGGCGAAATTTGCTGTAGTAAATAGAGTACAATGAATACCGTCATCTTCCAGAATTTCATTGATAGCGTCCAACCCATTTTTTCCTACTTTCATTTGCTCGTTATCTGAAATTGTTATACCGTATTCCAATGGTAAATCAAATTCCTCCACGTCAAAAGTTAATAAAATTTCATACATATTTTTCTAAAATACTTTAATAGAAGACGAATGCAAGGCTGTCCTTCTTTAATAAAAACTTTATCAAACTTTAATTAATATTGGCCTCTTTGGTGAAATAATTAATTTCGATGTATTTTCATCAAAAATATGCACTCCTTATGAGACTTACCAACGCTGATATACGAATTTTTAATTTTAAATTTTCTTTTGCCTCGTTGTTATGGTTTTCGCTTCCTTGCGTCGGGGCTTTGGTAAAGATAAGGTTAGGGTATGGAAGCATTGGAGATTTCCTGGTTTACAGAAAGGTTTTTTGGCATACCATACACCAGGTGAATTTATACAAAAATTATCCTTTTGAAAATTTGGGATCTTATCTTTATGGTCCCTTGTTCGGTGTTTTAATTGCACCTTTTGAACTCGTTTCAATCAACGTAGGCGCATTTTTATGGGCAGTTTTTAATGCCGCCTTATTGTTTTTTGCTATAAGGAAATTACCTTTTTTCCGAAAAAATCAAAATGCTATCTTGTTGATCTGCGTTTTTGAAATGTTGACCTCAATACAAAATATGGAGGTTAATTGTGTTGTGGCTGCGATGATGCTTTTGTCGTTTACATATGTTAAAGAGGAAAAAGATTTTTGGGCCGCCTTCTTCATCGCCTTCGGCTTCTTGATAAAACTATATGGTGTAGTTGGGATTGTTTTTATTCTGTTTTCGAATCACCGGACACGGTTTGCTTTTTCCCTGGTTTTCTGGTTGGCGTTGCTATTCTGTTTACCGATGTTAATTAGCTCACTATCCTTTGTAGTTCAATCGTATGTGGATTGGTTCCACGCTCTTATGGTGAAAGACGATTTAAATAGAACGTCAATGATGCAGAACCTTTCAGTGATGGGGATGGCCCGCCATTTTATTACAAGTGAATATTTAAACTCGTTCGTTATATCTATTGCAGCCTTATTTTATTTGTTTCCTCTGTTTAGATTCGACCAATTAAAACAGAAGGGTTTTCAACTAACTTATTTTTGCCTGGCGTTAATCGGCGTTGTAATTTTTAGTTCCTCTGCAGAAAGTCCCACCTACATAATTGCGATGGCGGGAGTGGCAATTTGGTTTGTTATTCAAAATCCAAAGACACGTTTTAATATTTTCTTACTGGCGTTTGCTTTGCTGATTACAAGTTTATCACCCACTGATTTATTTCCAAGATATATCCGGCAGAATTTAATACAGCCGTATTCACTCAAAGCTTTGCCGTGTTTTGTGATTTGGCTGTTTATCGTATTTCAGCTACTGACTAAAAAATCATTTGGAGAATCAGATTCAACGGATTATCCGGAAGAGACTAACGCACAAATATCTAAATGAAAAGATAATAATCATTTTATGTCGTCAATATTTGAACTTCTAATAATATAGCGGGGGCGATTCTTGCCCTGAGTGAAAGTTTTACCGAGGTATAAACCAATAATTCCCATTATGATCAACTGTAGGCCGCCAAAAAAAACAATGGTAACAATTACGGATGCCCAACCCGATCCCGACCTTTCCCAATGGTAATAAAGGCTTACCAACACATAAGGAAAATATACTAAGGGCGCTGCAGAAAAAAAGAAACCAAGATAAATGGCAAAGGTGAGCGGCTTGGTACTAAAGGAAGTAAGACCCTGTGTGGCTAATTTAATCAAGTTTCCCAGCGTATATTTGGTTGTACCTGTAAGTCTTTCCAACGGTTCGTATTCTATACCTTTCTGCTTAAAGCCTACCCACTTGACGAGGCCTCGCAAAAAGGGTCTTTCTTCGGGAAGATTGTTAATTGTGTCTACCACTTTCCTGTCTAATAGTTTAAAATCTGAAATACCGTTTTCCAATTTGACGTCTGAAAAAACGTTTATAGCTCTATAAAAAGCCCGGGACCTTATCCGGGTAAAAAAACCTACATGCCTGTTTTGATCCTTTCGGAAAGCATATACAACATCGTAACCATCCTCCCATTTGTTGATAAATTCGATGATTAATTCGGGCGGGTGCTGCAGATCAGCATCCATGGTGATTACGGCGTTGGCATTTGCCATCTTCAATCCTGCAACAATTGCATTATCCTTTCCAAAGTTTTTTGATAAGCTGATGTAATATATATGTGGATTGAAATGGCAGAGACTCATGATCACGGGTAAGGTTTCGTCAGTGCTGCCATCATCTACGAATATGATTTTAAAATCAATTTCCCGGAGATCATTAAATAAAGTCTCCAGCCTTTCCACGATGGCTTTAATATTACCTTCTTCATTGAAGACGGGAATTACAATTATTATGATTTTATTGTCCAAAAGAATTTCACTTAAAATGTTATTTGTAAAAATATGAAAATATTCCCATCGACGGATAAAGCTGGCGCGTGCGTAGCTCCTGACTTTTAGCGCTAAACACCTACCTAAAAAAATAATTATTACTGTTATATCTTCTTAATTAAATCGGCTAATTTCATGACAGAATGTTTTAGTCCAAGTTCAAACAACAAAAAGTGCCTCTTTCAATGGGGAGAGGCAAGAGCCAGAACAACCCCAAAACATTAGTCGTTGTCGTCATGAATTCCACGTTCGCAACCGGCCGTAGTTTTGCCGGTATGAGTACTGTCTTCATGTTCATTACTTTCATTCGATTTGATTTGTTCTTTTAAAAAATTCCTGCCATTGGGAAACTGTGAGAATTTTTCAACACCATAGGAAACGAGATATGCGCAATAACCTACACTGTTTTAATTAAACCAGGTTTTTACAGAATCCGCAGGATACCTTGCATACACGAACCGGAAATTAAAAATGCAGGCAAAATTCCACACATTGAAAGAAAGGGTTTCATAATACTTATTGTTTTGTGTTAAAGTTTGTTGTTTTATTAAAAAGTTTTATTGCTATATCAAAGATTTTTTTAAATAAAAACCGTAAACGATATTTCGTAAATGAACTCTATAATTTCATTTTTATCCCAAAAGCAAAGCCGAATGAATTGGGATAAGATAGTACCGAACCATCGTTGTTTATAGAGTTTAAAGCAAACCGAAATGTAGGAGAAAAAGTAAGGGAGAATTTTTTATAAATATTGTAATCCAATCCTACCCCGGCTAAACCACTCAAATAGAATGTTTTTAATCCATGTATCTTATCGGTAGTTTCTATTTCATTATCAGCACCGCTTTTCAATTCCGTTGATATTCGCCCGCGGGTCAAAAAGTTGGCAGTAATACCTCCTAATGCATTTAAACTAAATTTTCCTTGATTGAAATTATATCTTACCGCCAACGGAATTCCTAAATATTGTAAAGTATGGGTGGGGGATTTTGAGAAAATACTATCGCCAATACTAGGATTACTGCTGAAGGAAGGCAATACATAAGCATCTCCTAAAGGTGTGCTTAACTTATATTTAATGCCTCCTAAATTATCCTGTTGGGCATAAAGCGTTTCAGATTCCAAATTAAAATTTGAAGTGGCCAGCGTGATGCCCGATTGCAATCCCCAATGGTTACTAATTGTATAATCAACCAATGCTCCAAGAGTTGATGAATAACTTTCAGTTTCCGAATTTTCAAAATTGGTATTGTTTGAATTTCCCGGGTCGTTATCTTCAAAATGATAAAAGGCGATATCAGGCGAGTAGAATCCGGTTATGGCAAAATGAGGTTGCTTAGTTGATTTTACGGAAGGTTTCCGAACTTTTGTTTTCTCAATTTGTATTAATGGATCTATTTTCCCTGATGCGATATTGTGAAACGTTTCTTTTGTTGCCAACAAATCGCCAGTATTACTTTTTACTTCTCTAACATCCTTTAGATTTGATGTTGCAATTGCAGGTAAGCTATATACATTCTGAATTCCGCCGGGGCTTATGAATGCAGGATGCCTACTTTCAATCCGATTTGGTATTGTAGTTTCTACAATCTCATTTGATTTTCTTTTGATTAATTCATCTTTTTTCTGACTTGAAAATTTTGATACTTCTGACAAATCTGATTCCACAGTTTTTTTAACTTCTAATTTATTTTGGTTGATGGAAGTATTTGGAAGACGTTTTAAGATTAAAGAATTCACAGGTTTTGTCTGGCGCGCATTCTCATTCTTGAAAGTAGTCCTATCATTAATCCTGTGACTCTCTTTTGCAATCTGCCCGGGATTACTGGTTTTATTAATAGCTAAAGAATCAATTGATTTTTGCAACGTAGTGGTTTCGGATTCTTCCTTTAACCTTTCATTCTTCAGTTTTACGTCTTTATTAATCTCTGAAATATCTTTATCCGGTTTTGCGGTATTTCTATTCTGAGATTTCCATACATAAATACTTAATCCGGCCAAAAGAAACAGTAATAGTAAAGCAACTTTTTTAAGTGAATCGTATTTCTTTTTTATACTTACTACTTTATCTTTATCCAACTTTTTTTCAATCCTATCCCATGCCCTTTGAGGAGGATTCTCTTCATTTTGCTCAAGCGTTTTTCTAAATAAATCTTCAATATCATGTACATTTTTATCCATTCGATGAGCTTTGTTTAGCAATTTTCATACTGTTGATGATGGCTTTTCGCAAAATTACTTTTGCATCGAAAAAATTTGATTTCGAAGTACCTTCAGTTATACCCAATTCCTTTGCGATTTCACGATGTTTCAATCCCTCAAATACATAAAGGTTAAAAACCATTCTATACGTTGGCGGCAATGCCTGCACTATGTTCAGCAATTCTTTTTTGCCCAGCATACTGATTACATCTTCATTAGTATTATCAATTACTTCAAGACCTGAAAAATTCTCTACATTATTGACTACTGCATGCATTTTTGGTTTTGTCCTGTAGTTTGCGATAGCAACAAATACCATTATTCTTCTTATCCATCCTTCAAAAGATCCTGCAAATCTGAAAGTGTGTAACGACTTAAAAACCTGCACAAATCCATCCTGGAGAATGTCTTCCGCTTCTTCCCTGCTTTTGGAATACCTCATACAAACTGCAAACATTTTTGGAGCAAACTGTTCATACAACTTCGATTGGGAATACCTGTCCCCATCAATACAGGCTTGTATCGACTCTTTGGTTTGTCCCAAAAATTCAGTTCTGTTTATATTGATAGTGGTATTATCCATTAAAAATGGTTGGGCCAGGAAAGAAAATACTGGAAAGGTTTTTTATTCGCGGTAAAAGTCCAACCAAATAATGAAGCAAATCTGTAGATAGTTTCGCCATGCTTATACGTCATGCGTGTTTTAGTGACACCCAACTATTTTTAAAGAACTCTCCACTAGTTAGTAAAGTATTGATCTGCAACATTTATTTTTTCTCTAAGTGGTGCAGTGTAATTTTTTTTCATGAATAAAATATATGTACGAATAGCCCTGTGATAACGTTTATTATTGCAGCCAATGTAGTGATTGCACAAGACATTTTTATAATTTCCGGAACGGTAAGCAAGCGCCGGTATCGAAAACATCTTTCATGTAATATCTATAGAATATTACAGAAGGCTAAATTATTTGAATAACGCTTATGCAAGAAAAGGTGGCATTTACCTCAGGCTTACTCTAACTTTTCAAAATTATTGACATGATCAAACTCCTTTTTCTTTCTGTTGTGATGGTAACTGGTATGCAGAAATCATATTTCCAAAACAATGCTGATAAAATTATTGGCCGTTGGATGAGTACTGAAAATAACCTTGAAGTTGAAATATTTAAAGCAGGCGAAAACTATAATGCAAAAGTGATTTGGATTGATGATAGCGATGATACGACCAAGCCAATGGATACAAGATGTGACTTTAGGAACCCTGATGAGAGTTTGCGAAAACGAAAAATCATTGGTTTAATAGTTATGAACGGTCTTATTTATAACGAAGAAAATAAGGAATGGGAACAGGGGAAGATATATGACCCTCACAATGGCAAGGATTGGAATGCAAAGGCATCATTGACGAAAGACGACCTTTTGAAGGTTCGGGGATATTGGGCCTTCCAAATGTTGGGGAAAGACCTTTTGTTTAGAAAAATATTGGGAACTACTTTTTAACTACTAACAAATGAATCATCAATTTCAGAACTACATTTCATTGCACGGCGACTTACTGCAACTGATATTATTTATTAGCCTTTTTTTTATTAGCTGGAATATCGAAAATATTTATGGAGTACTTTTTCCTTATAAAAAGTGGAAACACGCTTTAGTAAATGCCCCATTTATTTTCACAAATTTCCCCGGCATGTTACTTTTAGGCCTGGGCTTTGTAGAGGTTATTAAATGGACGACCAGGCACCAGTTCGGGTTGTTATATTATTTTCATATTGATAAAAATCCGGTTCTTCTTTTCCTGTCAACCTTTCTTTTACTTGATTTCGGCGAATATATTTATCACCTAATTATGCACAAGGTTAAAACACTTTGGAGTTTTCACCTGGTACATCACTCTGATAATATGGTTGACATATCTACAACTTTAAGAGAACATCCGGGAGAAAATATTATCAGGCTGACTTTTACATTGCTTTGGGTTTTCTTAAGCGGAGCAGTTTTCTGGGCTTTATTATTAAGGCAAATCATCCAGGTCTTTACCACCATGTTTGCACACATCAACTATAGGTTACCTGAAGAGATGGATAACTTTATCGGTTTTGTCTTTATCACACCCAATCTTCACCAGGTACATCATCATTATAAAAAGCCTTATACCGATAGCAATTATGGTGATGTATTGAGCATTTGGGATAGAATGTTTGGGACTTTTAAAAAATTACCTGCAGGAGACCTTGTATTTGGAATGGATACCCACATGAAGGAAGAGGATAATGGAAATTTTCAATCCATATTTAAAATTCCTTTGGTTAAAAAATCATAATCGGTTTACCTTCCATTAAAGACCTCACATACCGAGCGATTCCAAATTCTAAAATTGACACTGGCAGATAATACAGGGGATTATAGCGTTAATTTGACTAAGGGGGCGATTCAAAAGAAGTAATATTCAATATCTATGGGACGGTTGTAGTTGGGAATTAAAAAATATTTATAATCTTGGCATGAAATTCTTTTAGCAAGTTACTATGCGTATATAGATATCCAACTTTTCAATTTGTAATGTTTTAATGTAAATATTTCTGAACCATAAAACCCGTTTACCGTCTCAATATGCTTATTAGCCGTATTCTTTTTTTTATTTTTTTACACTATGCAGAATCCCCCTATATGTCCGATTGGAATGTTTGCAATCATTCGGTGCATTCGGCGTTCGTAGTGACCAACCTAAACCATAATGCAGATGCAATTATAGGCAAATGGATGACTATAGACCATAACCTCGAAGTGGAAGTTTACAAGGAAGGTGATAGTTTCAAGGCAAAAGTTATCTGGTTTAAGATCGAAGACACAACGAGGCCAATGAATACAAGGACAGACGAGAAAAATCCTAATCCCGCGCTGCGCTCCCGTAAATGGCTTGGTATGGAAGTTCTACACAATCTGCAATATAATGCTGTAGATAATGAATGGCAGCATGGAATTATTTACGATGCTAAACATGGCAAAGAATGGAATTCGGTGGTGTGGATAGACGATGCGGGATTGTTGAAAGTGAAGGGTTATTGGATTTTCAGGTGGATAAGCCAGACATTGACGTTCAAAAGGGTTGTTAGCTGAAACGCCAGCCAATACTAGTGAGCCAAACGAGTAATATATTTCTTTCGGCAAATCATCCTCAATCATACATTTCCGGTTGTTATTTTTAAAGTAAAAAAGTAAAACTTACAGATCCGTCGCTTGCGAAGTATGCCGATATTGAATTTTGAAATAAGATTACTAGGGAATATCTATAACTAAATACAAATTCGCACTAAAAGTTAGTTTACTGTAATCTTCTATTAATTATCTTCTAAGCCAACCCTTCTTAACCAAGTATCTTATTTGAACTTTAAATCCAATGAAATTACATCTGATACAAGATCTGTTGTTTGAGAATAATGTCCATAACGCAATTCAATGGCACTCAAGCCAGTAAAGATTCCTTTTGGTGGCGCAATCCTAAAATTTACCCCGAAAAATTGACTATTGAATCCCGACAGAGAATAATTACTGGTATAAAATTGATCAGTAATTGAGTGCATTTCGTAGGGTGCAAAATACCTGACAGCAGTTTGAGTATAATATCTGTAAAAAGGAGCAACTGAAATGAATGGAGTAAACTTTATAGGTACTTCTAAGTTTGCCGTGTGTGCCTGTAACCCCCAACTATCTATGTAATAACGGTAATACGATCGAATTATAATTTTATCTCCGAGGAAATAATTTAATCTAATGCCAATTGGCAATTTTAATCTGTTTGCAGGAAGATTTTCAATAAGATCGCCGCCATTGGTAAAATAAACACGGTGGAAAGGTAATCCGAGATATCCACCTTGAAAAACGCCATCCACCATTATAATACCTTGCATTCTTTGGTTTATCACTTGTGAAAAGGAGAGTGATAACGTTCCCGTTGTTCTCGGTTTTGATGGAATTTTAGGTTTGCCTCCGTGGCCATCACCACTGGCAGATGTAACAGTGGTTACTATCGGGACAAATTCGGAAGGATAAATCATTTTTACACGATCAAAATATCCTGAAAGTTTACCGGTAAATTCTCCATTATTTTTTGTCTTTTTTGAAAATTGGCCATCTATACCGAAAGAACTGTAATTATATTCTTTGGAAACGTAAAGCCCTAAACCAAATGAGGTGCCTTTTTTTGTATTTTCTTCCAACCAATCAAGTGATGGATAATAACGGGAGCCGCCTGTTTTGGAAGCGCCGGTTTTACTAACATAAGCTGAAGATGCAGAAGTATGATGATCAAACCCTAAACCGGCAGTCAAAGTATGTTTGTGGTTCATGGCATCCCAACCTACCCATTTTACATCAAGCCCATTAGATAAATCTGTTACCTTCTCTGTTCCGATCCCGCCTGTTATAGGCGAATGGTCTCCATTTTGTGAATAATAACTTGATACCAGGTTTATTTCATCAATTTTAAGCGGCTTGGATTCATATGTTGTGGTATCCTTATCATAATACTGACCAAATGCGTGTAGCATCATTAAATAAATACCAATCAGGGTTAAGCAGATTTTTTTCATTATGTATTTTGAGAGATTAAATGCTGAGTTTAATTACAACCGCATCCGCCTCCGGTTTTTCCACCATTGGCCCCTGAAGCGCCTTCACGGTAGGATTGAAAATTAAGTTCATTTTTTTCTACCTTTCTATTGCCCAATATCATTTCAGAATCATTGAGCCTGCTTTTTTGATATGATTTTACATTTGCACAGGAAGGCAGCATAAAAGCTACCACCAATATTGGCGCTAATAGTTTAAAGGTTTGTTTTAACATGTTTGATTGGTATGTGAATATTATAAAAATAGAAATTTTCTCAGGCAATTTTAATCTCAATAATCAATGGTAAACTATTATTTTTTTTCATTACAAATACTGGAAATTTCATCAGCAAATTCTTCTGCACTTTCATTGGGTAACCCAACCCATGATTTTAATATATTCCCATTTGCATCTAACAGTAAGGTAAATGGGAAATTACCATCCGGGTTGTATTTATCTGCCAATGCATCATTTTGACGGGAAGTTTTCTCGTCTAACTGATTTTTTTTATTACGTGGAAAATCTGCATTTATCATAACCAGGGATGTATCTGCCATTTTTGAAAATACATCGCTTTCAAATATTTCCTTTCTTAAAAGCATACACGGCCCACACCAATCGGAACCGGAAAAATTTAATAATATAAGTTCATGTTTTTCCAGTGCAACTTTTTTTGCTGTTTCAAAATCCGGTTGCCATTTATAGAAAGACATGCAAATCAAACAAAGAATAATAACCGGTAAAGTCTTCATTAATTATCGTTTTAGGTTTCTTCTCTTAATACCCCCTTCGTATAAGAGAAGGATAAAATATTTTTAGTTGGGTGCCTATTGAACGCTAACAATTCTTTAACACTAATTCATTTGAATTTCTATTCTTTTTTGAAAATATTTATTTCATGAAAACCTGATATTAGAAGAGGAATAAACAATATTGTTATCGTCAATAACAATAGCTTCAATATCTTTCATCTGGTTAATAAGGTCCAGGCCTGCTTTAATTCCCATTACCATAACGGGAGTGGCCATTGCATCTGCAACCTCCGCATTGAGTGTGATAATAGTAACACTTTTGATACCGGATACCGGCAACCCTGTTCTTGGATCAATAGTGTGCGAATACTTCTTTCCATTAATAATGGCAAACTTTTCATAATTGCCCGATGTAGCAACCGCCAAATCTGTCACATTAATGTAAGAGAAAACCTCATGGGCAACATTCGGATTTACAATACCGATTGTCCAAGGTTTGCCATTTGGTTGTAATCCCCATGTTGTAAGGTCTCCGGAAGCATTAACTATTCCGCTCTTTACTCCCAGCGATTTCATAACATTACGTGCCCTTTCCGCAGCATAGCCTTTTCCAATTCCTCCAAATCCAATGCGCATACCTTTTTCTTTAAGAAATACCGAACAGTTTTCATCATCAAGAATAATGTTGCGGTAATTGATTAAACGAACCATTTTTTTTGCTTCATTTTTATCTGGCAACGACGTCATGTTCGTATCAAAATTCCAAAGACTTTTATCTATAGAACCATAAGTGATATCAAAAGAGCCTTGTGTAATTCTTGAAATGCGAATCGATCTTTCTATTAATGAAAAAGTTTCCTGCGATACGTTAACCGGAGCACCGCCCGCGTAACGGTT
>DATCFI010000077.1:0-28252 GCA_036509585.1 Hanamia sp.
GCAGAATTTACAAAGTTGAAGAAATTGGGCGTCGTGGGTATTAAGATTGATTTTTTCGAAAGTGAGAAGCAGGATATGATTAAGTATTATCTCGACATTTTAAAAGATGCAGCAGATTTTCAAATGATGATTTATTTCCATGGTTGTATAGTGCCGAGAGGCTGGTCAAGAACCTATCCAAACCTGATGACAATGGAAGCTGTGAGAGGGGCAGAATGGTACAATAACGGACCTGATTTTACTATGACTGCTCCTGAGCATAATACGATATTGCCTTTCACCAGGAATGTTGTAGGGCCAATGGATTACACGCCAGTCACTTTTACCAATTCCCAATACCCACACATTACTTCCTATGGGCATGAATTAGCCCTAAGCGTTTTATTTGAATCTAGCATACAACACTTCGCAGATCGCCCCGAAGGATATGATGAATTACCTGATGCGGCAAAAACATTTTTAAAAGAAGTGCCGAATGCATGGGATGATACTAAACTGCTGGATGGATATCCCGGCAAGTATGTAATCATTGCCCGGAGAAAAGGAAACGATTGGTATGTAGGCGGCATAAGTGCAGATCAGCGCCGGGAAATGAAGAAGACAATAAAGTTTGACTTTTTAGCCGATAGCATAAAGTATAAGCTAACTCTAATATCCGATGGCAAACACGATAAGGCTTTTGATGCTCAGTACCTGGTGGTTGATAAATCGTCGTCGGTGGATGTAAATATGCTTCGCCGTGGTGGTTTTGTTATGTCATTAGTACCTTTTGATTGAAAGCACCGAGGTTCGACAAATAAATCAAATGTAATTTCTAAAAGAATTAATTAAAAAACATAAATCATATTTTGTACTACTTCAATGAAATTTAATTATCGACCAAGGCAATCTCATTTCATCGTCATGAAGGCTTTTCTGCTTCCCATGCTGTTGGTGATTTGGATGTCAACGTCAGCACATGTCGGGGGGAAACACGTAATTGAAGGGGAAGCTGCCAGCGCAATAGGTGGTGCAAAAAAGGTGGACGACAATTCAGCCTCAGGTCGATATTTGGTCAGTATAAGCAAACCGGGCGACGGGTTAATATTCTCAAATTTGCCCCTAGGTAATAGGCTGGCGATACGCTATGCTTCTATTAATGCAGGTACGATTAGTGTGGCGGTTAATAATCAAAAAGCGATAGAGGTTAACATTCATTCTTCAGGAGCATTAATCGGTTCATTTCTCAATTCGATAATTGACATTAAAATTCCAGCCCACGCCAAATTAACTATTAGTCTCGACACGAATGATGTTGCAATCAATATTGATAAAATTATAATTGGCGATGGAGATTTAGGATTGAAACCAGATATATGGAACCTGCCACCGTTAAAAGTTGCGGATGGTTCTTATCCTGCCAGTTGGAAGGGAATAAGCCGCATGTATACCGTACCAGAGTGGTGGCGTGATGCTAAATTCGGTGCATGGTCACATTGGGATCCGCAATCTATGCCTGAAGATGGCGACTGGTATGCCCGGGGAATGTATATTGAGGGCAGTCCACAGTATAAATACCAACTCAAGCATTTTGGCCATCCTTCAGTATACGGCTATAAAGATATTGCCCATAATTGGGTAATTGATCGTTGGAACCCTGAACAGCTTATGGAGCTTTATGTGGAAATGGGCGCTCGTTATTTTATGGCCATGGGTGTACATCATGACAACTTTGATTGTTGGGATTCTAAATACCAGCCCTGGAATTCGGTAAATGTTGGGCCAAAAGTAGACATTGTCGGAACCTGGGAAAAAATTGCCAGGAAACATGGTTTGCATTTCGGAATTGGCTTTCACAATACACCTGCAAGAACATGGGGACAATTTATGCCTGTGCGATATACCAGCGACAAATCTGGTCCATGGCAGGGCATACCTTATGATGCACTTCAAACAATTGCAGATGGAAAAGGGAAGTGGTGGGAAGGTATGGACCCGGTAGACCTTTACGGACCGCCACACACCATGGCTTTTCGTAAACCACGCTCTTTTCCTGGGAACGATCCGTTACTCTCACCATTCGCCAACCAGTTTATGTGGCGTGTTGATGATGCCATTAGTAAGTATCATCCCGATGTAATTTATTTTGATGAACATGCGGGTAACTCCCAGGTAGATTTGGGTGTGCACATGGGATTAGGCTTTCTTGCTCCGCAGCTCATTGCGAATTACTACAACAAATCTTTGAAATGGAACAACAACAAAATGGAAGTAGTGGTTAATCTTAAAGGTGTTGGCGGTCGTTGGAACAGCTTTCAAAATGACCCTGAACTGCTTCCCTTGGTTGATCGTTCCCTGGTGAAGAGTACCGAAGCATTCATTGAACCAGAAATAATGGCTTATTCATTTCAAACTGAAACCACAATTGGTGATTGGCACTACAAAAAAGGGCAGACTTACATGAATGCATATACCCTTATTCAGTTGCTTATGGAAAACGTATGCCGCAACGGAAGTATGTTGCTTAACCTTACGCAACATGGCAGCGGCGATCTTGATGCTGAAGTGATTCGTACTGCAAAGGACATCGGGGCCTGGTTGAAAATCAACGGCAAAGCTGTTTACTCTTCCCGTCCATTTGAAGTATATGGTGAGGACAGTGTCCGCTACACACGTAATAATGGCTATGTGTATGCAACTATATTGAATTGGAAAGACAGTGTCATCACACTTAAAGCGCTGCATACTGATGGCTATACCATCGGAAAAGTTTCCAAAGTGGAATTGCTTGGCTCTGATGTTAAATTAGATTTTACACAGGATAAGAATGGCTTAACTGTTACACCTGAAAAAAAGACGACGGCGTTGCCGGGAATCGCAAACCTTTCATTAGCCGCTGGCATCCGTGTTTTGCGGATAACACATGATAAAGGCTGGTTTAATGATGATGACCCGGGTGCAACATATCCCGGATGGATGCGTCGTAGCAACCTGGGTATCGGCGACTATAATAATGATCTTACTATTAGTGATACGCCGGGTGATGTTTGGACAAGTTCATTTACAGGAAGAAGCATTTCAGTTATTGCTCCCAAAGAAGCCGGAGCAGGAAGAATTGAGATTAAGATTGATGGCAAGGCACTTTCCACGGTTAGTTTATCCACCGATGGAGTTCGTAAACCACAACAAATGGTGTTTCAAAAAAACGGTTTAACTAAGGGTAAACATTTTATCAGTATTATCAATCGTGGTTCAGGAAAAGTAGCTGTGGATGCATTACGCATTCAATGATTACTTCAGGCGTCGGACAAAATACAAATAACATTTTAATCACAATACACAAAAATTAATTTATTATGAAATCAAAAATTCTTCTTTTACTTGCGATCCTTATGCATACAGTTGCATTCGCACAAGTTTACAAAGGTCACCACTTGCTGAAAGACGGTCTTTCTATTCAACTTTCTGAAGGAGTATTGAACGTTATTCCACTCTCTGATAAAGCAATAAGGATACAATGGGAAAAAGGCAATATCAGTGAAAAACGTGAATTTATACTAATTAACAAACTTCCTGTCCCGGCATTTAAGTTCTCGGAAACCACCTCAAAACTGAAACTTAGCACCAGTAAGATAATTGTACTGTTTGATAAAAAAACAGGAGCAATTAATTATGCCGATAATACCGGAAAAATTTTCCTCAGGGAAATGGCAGGGAGCCGGAAATTAAAACCTGATTCTGTTTTGGGTGAGCCTTGTTTTGTAGCAGAACAAAGCTTTGATTCACCTCCCGATGAATCTTTGTTTGGGTTAGGGCAATTCCAGGATGGAGAATACAATTTGAGAAACGTGACGCGAGAATTAATACAGGTAAATACCCAAATCGCTATTCCATTTCTATACTCCAGCAGGGGATATGGCATTTTGTGGCATCAATATGGCCTTACCATGTTTAACCCCACCGATAATAAAGTAGCCCTTACAAAAAAAGATACCACCGGAGGTGGGAAAGGGGACGTAGAAGTAACAACTACTTCCGGGACTCAAAAAGTATCACAAAGACAATCTTTATATAAAGGAAAATTTTCTGTTGATAAAGATGGAGCCTATTCTTTCTTCCTGAATTTGGGCGATATGGAAAGCCGGCACCTGCTTGTAATTGATGGCGTTGCTGTTGTTGACGAATCAAGCCAGTGGCTTCCGCCTGCGGTGGGAAAAATTATAAATCTTAAAGCGGGAGAACATTCCGTTCAAGTGGTGTGCAAAGCATCGAATACACCAAAACTATCGTGGAAATTAACTGGTGATGAAACAACATTTCGTTCGCCAAATGCCAAATCGCTTGACTATGTGGTATTCTATGGAAAAGATGCGGATGACGTCATCACGAGCTATCGAAATCTTTCTGGTAATGTGCCTATGCTTCCTTTGTGGGCTTATGGTTTTTGGCAATGCCGCGAACGCTATACCTCAAGCCTGCACCTTATTCAAACAGTTGAAGAATTTCGCAAAAGGCAGCTTCCGATGGATGTGATTGTGCAGGACTGGCAGTACTGGGGTAAATACGGATGGGGCGTTCCAAAATTTGATGAAACCAACTATCCTGATCCTGAAAAGTTTATTAAGGAACTACATGATTTAAATGCACATTTTTCTGTGTCTGTTTGGGAAAATCTTGATAAAAAATCTGAAGTTGCCAAGCCTTACATTGAGAAAAATTTATACATACCAAATAGCCCCTGGATTGATATTTATAACCCTGAGGCAAGAATAGTACACTGGAATGCATTGAACACAAACCTTTTTAGCAAAGGGGTAGATTCCTGGTGGATGGATGCTACAGAACCGGAGAATGATGCCTTGGTGGGTAAACAAACTTATTTTGGCCTGGGGAATTTTTACCGGCTTACTTACCCGCTTTTTGTCAGCAAAGCGGTTTATGATGGGCAACGAAAGACAACTTCTGCTAAGCGTGTAACGATTCTTACCCGTTCTGCTTTTGCCGGGCAACAACGTTATGGAACTATTAATTGGTCAGGCGATATTGGCGGTACGTGGGATAGCTATAAACGACAAATCGTAGCCGGGTTAAATTATTCATTGACAGGCATGCCTTATTGGACAACGGATATTGGCGGTTTTTTTCGGCCAGGCCCTGGACAATACACGGACAAAAAATACCATGATTTACTCATCCGCTGGTATCAGTGGGGTACATTTAATCCTATCTTTCGCATCCATGGTTACCAGACAGAAACTGAGCCATGGAAATATGGAGATACCGTCGAATCCGATATGCGTAGCATGCTGAACCTGCGATATAGTTTAATGCCTTACATCTATTCCGAAGCATGGCAGGTTTCCAGTAAAGGTTCTACAATAATGCGGCCCCTTATAATGGATTTTAAAGATGACCGGGCTGCAATAGGACAAGCTTATGAATACATGTTTGGGCAATCCTTTTTGGTGGCGCCAATTATTGAGCCAGGGGTTACGGAATGGAATGTTTATTTACCGAAATCAACTAAATGGTATGACTTCTGGACGGGCAAACAATTCAATGGTGGGCAAACGATAAAAGCGGCAGCACCACAAGACAAAATTCCGCTTTTTGTAAAAGCAGGATCTATTTTACCTATTGGTCCACAGGTTCAATATGCGGCAGAAAAGAAATGGGATAATATTGAAATACGCATCTACCCTGGTGCCGATGGAAAGTTTGTATTGTATGAAGACGAGAACGATAATTACGATTATGAAAAGGGAGCTTATTCCACCATTACTTTTAATTGGAACGATAAAAAGAGTACTTTAACTATCAGCGACAGGAAAGGTACTTTTCCCGGAATGCTTGCTGAGAGGAAATTCAATATCCTAGTTGTTACAAAAAACAAAGATACGGGTGCAAATTTAGCCGCAAAATATGATAAAGTAGTGAATTATAATGGTGGAAAAGCAATAATTAAACTATGATAAAACTTTATCACTCTTGTAAATAATAAAGTTATCTCTTGATATAGAGAATGAAATATAGAATTGATATTAATCGAAAGAAAATTAATTTGAGTTTTAAATAATATTGAAAATGAAAAAATGTATTACAGGATTAGTTGCAATTATACCGGCACTTTTTTCGACAAGTATAATGGCTCAAAATATTCATAAAGCGCATAACCCAATAATTTATGCGGATGTGCCTGATCTGTCCATGGTGCGTGTGGGAAACACATATTACATGAGTAGTACTACTATGCATTTTAGTCCGGGTTTGCCCATAATGGAGTCCAAAGATTTGGTCAATTGGAAATTGATTAATTACGCTTACGACACATTAGCCAATATAGATGCGCTCAATCTCGTCAATGGCAAGAGCACTTATGGTAGGGGTTCTTGGGCAAGTAGTCTTCGTTATCATAATGGCGTGTATTACGCTACTACATTTTCGCAGACAACGAATAAGACATATATCTATAGTACAAAAAATATTGAAAAAGGTCCTTGGAAAAGGGTTGAGTTTAGCCCTGCTTATCATGATCACTCTTTATTTTTTGATGACGATGGAAAAGTTTATTTGCTTTATGGTGGTAATAAATTAAGCTTAGTTCAACTGAATGAAGATTTGTCAGGCGTGAAAATGGAAGGCGTTCAACAAGTAGTAATTGAAAATGCTAGTTTGCCCAGTCAACAACATGGAGGTTTGGGTGCTGAAGGTTCTCAGTTATACAAAATAAAAGGTAAGTATTATTTGTTCAATATTACCTGGCCTCCTCGCGGAATGCGAACAGTTGTTATACATAGAGCAGATAAAATTACAGGACCCTGGGAAGGTAAAATAGGGCTCCAGGATAAGGGTGTTGCACAAGGAGGCTTAATTGAAAAGCCAGATGGTACATGGTATTCTTATTTGTTCCGTGATTATGGAGCAGTAGGTCGTGTTCCTTATTTGGTTCCTGTAAAGTGGGAAAATGGTTGGCCTGTATTAGGCGTAAATGGTAAGGTGCCGGATGAATTAGATTTACCAGCCAACAAAAGTTTAATTCCAGGTATTGTTGCCTCCGACAATTTTACACGTAAAAAAGGTGATAGAGCATTGCCGTTAGTGTGGCAATGGAATCACAATCCTGATAATCAATTATGGTCAATTTCAGACCGGAAAGGCTTCTTGCGTTTAAAAACTGGAAGAATAGATACTTCATTTTTATTGGCCAGAAATTCTTTAACACAAAGGACAATAGGCCCGGTTTGTTCCGGCACAATATCGCTTGATGTATCTAAGATGAAAGATGGAGATATTGCGGGATTAGCATTGCTACAAAAAGATTACGGAATTGTAGAAGTGAAGGTTAATGCCGATAATAAGTCAATAGTAATGGTAAATGCAGGCACAGGAAAACCGGAAGAAGTGGCGAGCATTCCACTTACTCAAACGAAAGTTTTCTTTAAAGCAGAATGCAATTTTACAGATAAAAAAGATACAGCAAATTTCTTCTATAGTTTGGATGGAACAAAGTGGTTGCCGATAGGCACACCTCTTAAAATGTTATACACTATTCCCCAATTTATCGGCTATAGATTTGCGTTGTTTAATTATGCAACAAAAGAAACTGGTGGCTACGTAGATTTTGATTACTTCCATATTTCAAATTCAATAAGCTCAGATAAATAATTTAATACTCGATACGGTATCGTTTAATTATACTGTTTGATTTAGTTTCCTATCACACAAAAAATGACGTGAATTTTTCTACTAATTAAAATATTTAACTCAAAACATAAATGAAATTTACAAAGTCAATAAGATACATAATCTTGGCAGTTTTATTGGTTGTTCAAATTGCCTTTTGCAAAGTGCAAGCACAATCTTATAAAATCAGCAGTCCTGATAAAAATATTGAAGTTACTTGCTATCCTCAGCAAGCGACCTACAATATTGCTTATAAAGGTCAATTAATTCTTCAAGATTCAAAACTGGGTATCATAAGAAGCGACGCTGATTTTTCAAAAGATTTAAAATTCATTAAAGCTTCGAAACCTACAACTGTAAAAGACAGTTATACAATATTGAATGCAAAGAAGAAAAATATTACTTATGCTGCAACACAAAAAATTATAGAAACGCAAACAAGATCAGGCAAAAAAATGAACATCATTTTTCGTGTATCAAATGATGGTGTTGCATTTCGTTATGAGTTTCCCGAAAAATCAGCTGATTTAAAACACATCACTTCAGAAGCAACCAGTTTTCATTTCTTTGATGGAACCAGGGCGTGGTTGCAGCCTAAAACAGAAGCTCAGAGTGGATTCCAGCATTCTAATCCATCTTACGAAGCACATTATGAAATGGATATTCCTACAGGCAAACCGTCTCCTGGGCCAAATGGTTGGATATATCCTGCATTATTCAAATACAACAATATTTGGATGTTGATAACTGAAGCCGCATTAGGGAGAACCTATTGTGGTACCGCTTTGCAACAAAATTCTCCCAACAATGAATACAGAATAAACTTCCCTGAAGATTCTGAAAGAATACCCGGCGGCGCATTGAACCCTCAATCAACATTGCCCTGGCAAACACCATGGAGGATTATTGCGATTGGCAGCATGAAAACTATTATGGAATCCACATTAGGGACTGACCTTGCGTTTCCTGCAAAAAAAATGGATAATGGTTTTATTAAACCCGGTAAAGCTTCATGGAGTTGGGTAATAGAGAAAGATGACGCCACTATTTATAGCGTTCAGAAAAAATACATCGATTTTGCTGCAGATATGAAATGGCAATATTGTTTGATTGATGCGGGATGGGACAAAACCATCGGCTACGATTCTGTTAAGCTGCTTGCTGACTATGCCAAACAAAAAAATGTGGGCTTGCTGCTTTGGTACAATTCTGCCGGAAACTGGAACACAGTTCCTTTTACACCACATAGTAAATTGCTTACACATGAAAGTCGCGTGCAGGAATTTTCGCGGTTGCAATCAATGGGTGTAAAGGGAATCAAAATTGATTTTTTTGGGGGCGATGGACAGTCGTTCATTAACTACTACCAGGATATTTTAGATGACGCCGCCACTTATCATTTGTTGGTAAATTTTCATGGAGCCACATTGCCAAGAGGCTGGCAACGCACCTATCCAAACCTGATGACGACAGAGGCCGTGGATGGTTATGAAATGATAACCTTCAGTCAGCAAACGGCTAATGCAGCTCCCGCCCATATGGTGATGTGTGCGATGGTGCGGAACGTCTTTGACCCTATGGATTTTACACCAATGAATCTGTACAAAATTCCGCATATAAAACGTGCCACTACAGCCGCGTTTGAATTGGCAACATCCGTGTTGTTTTTATCAGGCATTCAGCATTATGCAGAAACTCCTGATGGCATGTCGCATGTGCCTGTAAGCGTCAAAGATTTTTTGCGGCATCTTCCCAACAGTTGGGATGACGTAAAATTTATTGACGGCTATCCCGGCAAGTTGTATGTAGTGGCAAGAAAGAGTGGCAACAAATGGTATGTCGCAGGAATTAATGGCGAAAAAACAGAAAAGCAATTAACGCTCGATTTGTCTTTTTTGAAAAATAAAAAAGGTGAGCTCATTGCTTCTGGCAATGTAAACGGTGATGAACCTTCTTTTGATGTGAAAAATGTATCTATACCTTCTGACGGAAAGTTGGATATTAAAGTAAAAGGTAACGATGGATTTGTGATGGTGTTTTAATGCTTTGCGCTTTCAACAAAAAAACATTCAAAAGTGATATTTTTATAAAAATAAAAAAAATATAAAAATGCAATACAAAAGAGAAATAACCGTGCTCGTGCAATTTATCATGGTCTTTTTGTTCTCTTGTTATAATTTAAAAGCACAAAATGTACACAGCGATAACGGCAACGGGACGTATACCAACCCCATAATTCCCGCTGATTTTCCTGACCCTGATGTAATACGAGTTGGTGATACGTATTACATGGTGAACACTACGATGTTTATTTTCCCCGGTGTTACTGTTTTAAAATCGCATGATTTGGTCAACTGGGAATATTGCAGCAATGCTGTGCCCCGCTTTGATTTTAGTCAATGTTATGATTTAGATAGCTGCAATCGTTACGGCCATGGCCAATGGGCAACGAGCATCAAATATCATAACGGGAAATTTTATCTTTTATTCATCACGCTGAATGAAGGTGGTTTCATGTTAACAGCAGATAAAGCCGAAGGCCCGTGGCACATCACGCATTTGCCTAAAGGTTTTTATGACCCCGGATTGTTTTTTGATGATAACGGCAAAGTTTATGTAGCGCAAGGTTATAACAAAATTTCAATAACCGAAGTAAACGACAGCCTTGTTGCTGTTGGCCCGGATTCGTTGGTTTACACAGGAGATATTCGTAAAGGGCTTGAAGGCACTCATGTTTATAAAATCAACGGGTATTATTATTTGTATTGTACTTATGGTGGCAGAGATGGGATGCAGGTAGCATTACGTTCCAAAAATATTTATGGACCGTACGAACAAAAATTATTAATCTACGACACTACAAAAGGAATCAATTACGGTATTCACCAGGGTGCATTAATTCAAACTCAAACGGGTGAATGGTGGACAATGTTGTTTGTTGATAGTGGGCCGTTTGGAAGGTTTCCGTCTTTGCAACCAGTAACCTGGGTTGATGGCTGGCCAATGATTGGCGTGAATGGCAAAGCGGTAACTACATATAAAAAGCCTAACGTTGGCAAGACATACCCGATAAAAAATTTCCCTACGTCGGATGAATTCAATGAAGCCAAATTAAGGATGCAGTGGGGATGGAATCATAATCCCGACGCAACGAAATGGTCGCTTACAAAAAGTCCCGGTCATTTAAGATTGATGACAGTAACGGTTACAAACGATTTTACAATGGCGCGCAATACACTTACTCAAAGGCCCTTTGCAAAACGCGACCAAACTATTCCGACAATCGCAACAACCAAAATGGATGTTCGTAAAATGAAAGACGGTGATATCGCTGGGCTCGCCGTTTTCCAGGACCCGTACGCATACATTGCAGTAAAGCAACAAAAAGGCAAGAAATCTATTTTGATGGTGAACAATGGTAAAACGATTGATTCTGTTGCCATCAATGCATCAACAATTTATTTACGGACACTTGCATCCAACGCCACAGACAAAGCCAGCTTTGAGTACAGCACCGACAATAAAAATTTCAAACCAATTGGGGAAGATTTAATCATGCAGTTTAATTTAAAAATATTTACGGGAAATAAATTTTGCCTCTTCAATTATGCTACAAAAGAGGAAGGCGGTTATGTAGATTTTGATTGGTTTAGGGTTGATTGACAAATGAAAGTTTAAGAGAACATTAAATGCAAAAGCAGGGTTTATGAAGCAACATTATTTAAAAAAAGTAATAGCCATTATTTTGGTAGTTACTGTACTTCATCAGCCCGTTCTTTCACAATCGATACATAAAAACAGGGTAATAATCTTGTCTGATATTGAGAACGATCCAGATGATACACAAAGTTTTATCCGCCTGCTTTTATATGCTGATGTTATTGATATCAGGGGTATGATTGCTACAACTTCTGTTCATCAAAAAAATAATATCTATCCTCAATCTATTCAAAAAATTGTTGCAGCCTATGGTAAAGTGCAGCCTAATCTGTTGAAGAACGAACCAGGTTATCCTGCTGCAAATAAATTGATGATGCTCATAAAAAAAGGGCAGCCAGGCTATGGCATGAGCAGTGTTGGGGCTGGGAAAGATTCAGAAGGGTCAGATTGGATAATTAAAACTTTGGAAGAGGAAGACAGCCGCCCTTTATGGATTTGTGTTTGGGGTGGACCGAATACTTTGGCGCAGGCACTTTTCAAATTAAAAAATACAAAAAGCGCAGAAGAATTTAACACGCTCATCAGCAAGTTGAGAGTATATACAATTTCTGACCAGGACGACAGCGGTATTTGGTTGCGCAACACATTTCCAAATCTTTTTTACATAGTTTCCCCGGGAGGTTACAGCAAAGCCACGTGGTCGGGAATGATGGCATTTGTGCCGGGAATTGATAATACAACAATCAGCAATAAATGGATAGCCGATAATATCCAGGAACACCATGGTCCTATGGGCGCATTATATTGGGATGTTGCGTATGGCATGGAAGGCGATACGCCCTCTTTTCTTTCGTTAATACCAAATGGTTTAAGTGCGCCCGAACATCCTAACTGGGGCGGATGGGGCGGTAGATATGAATATTACAAACCTAAGCTTTCTGACCTGGACGTAAAAGGCTACACCGGCGGCGTGGATGTTGAAGAAGAAACACGCCCTTTCTGGACGAATGCTTCTGACTCTTTAAATCCTTATGTGTACAATGCTTATGGGCGGTCTGTAAAAAAAGATTCGGTTTCTTTTGAGGGTAACAAGGTTACATTATGGCGCTGGCGAAATGATTTTCAAAACGATTTTGCGGCACGCATGGATTGGACAACAAAACCATATAATGAATGTAATCATCCCCCTGTACCGAAGCTTGGGCATGCTGATGAAATAACAGTTAAATCAGGGGCGCCTTTTATCCTTGATGCAAGTGGCACAACAGACCCCGATGGTGATAACCTTAGTTATTTATGGTTTCAATATACTGAAGCAGGCACTTTTAAGCAACCCGTAAAGTTTACGTTGGCAGAAAATTTATACATCACGGCTTTGATAGCACCCGTTGTTGAAAAGCCGGAAACCGTACATTTTATTTTAAAAGTAACAGATAAGGGCAGCCCACCTTTATCACGGTATAAAAGGGTTATTGTTCATTTCGTGCCATAGGAAATGTCAGAAGGTTTAAAAAGAATGTAAATGTTTAAAAAATAAACTCAGGATTACTAACTATCTATAATAATTTCATTCTTTCAGAGTTGTCATTTATTTTATCACTTTTAATAATAACAAAATGAATTTCAAAAAAAAGTATTTTTTCCTTTCATGTTTAATTGGGTTAGCAACAAATTCAATTGCACAGAATCCCATAATCAGAAACATGTATTCTGCAGACCCTTCTGCAAGAGTCTTTGGCGATAGCATGTATGTGTATCCGTCACATGATATTATCGCGACACCGGGGCACGGACGTGTTGGCTGGTTTTGTATGGAAGATTATCATGTTTATGCGTCGAAGAATTTAACTGACTGGAAAGATGACGGGATTGTGGTTTCGCAAACGACAGTTCCCTGGGCAAAGCCTGATGGATACAGCATGTGGGCGCCGGATTGTATTGAACGTAATGGGAAATATTATTTCTATTTTCCGGCTACACCAAAGGAAGCTTACGGAAGAGGTTTTGCCATTGGCGTTGCTATAGCGGATAAGCCTTCCGGGCCATTTATTCCACAAGCAGAGCCGATAAAAGATGTGCATGGAATTGATCCCAATGTTTTTATTGATAAAGACGGGCAGGCATATTTATACTATGCGCTGGGAAATATTTATGGCGTTAAGCTTAAAGATAATATGCTTGAAGTAGATGGTAAACCCGAAATCATGCAAGGAATGCCAACCGATAAAGGATTGAAAGAAGGCCCATTTTTATTTGAGCGCAAAGGAAAATATTATATGACTTACCCACATGTGGCAGATAAAACAGAAAGACTTGAATATGCAATGAGCGATCATCCTCTTGGCCCGTTCAAGGTTACCGGTGTGTTAATGGATGAAATACCGGGCTGCTGGACAAATCATCAATCAATAACGGAATTTAAAAATCAATGGTATCTATTCTACCATCACAACGACCTTTCACCCAACTTAGATAAAGCCCGTTCAGTTAGAGCCGATAGCTTGTTTTTTAATGCAGACGGAACTATAAGAAAAGTAATTCCAACCTTACGTGGTATTGGTGTAACTAAAGCGACATCGGAGATACAAATTGACAGGTATACTTCTAAAGATGATGATGGAGTTGCTGTTGATTTCATTGATACTACGCACAGGTTTAACGGATGGGAAACTATATTCAGCAAATCCAATGCATGGATTCAATACAACACAGTTGATTTTGGAACGAAGAAATTAAAGTCTGTTGTTGTAAAAGCAATTTCGTTAAATGGTGGCACATTGCAAATTCATTTGGATAATATAAAGAATCCTCCAATTGCAACAATTGAAATCCCAAAAACAAATGACTGGAAAGAGATTAAAGTATCGCTTTCAGTTTATAAAAAGGGTATTCACAATCTTATTGTGTCATCAAAAACAAATTCAAATGTGGAAGTGGATTGGGTGAAATTTGAATAATGAAAGTCTTATTTCATTAAATTTTAAAAATAAATAATTATGAAGCGTTTGCTGTTTTTACCTGTTGTCCTGATTTTTATTTTTTCTATACGGGCTGCAGATGCGCAACAACCCTCACCGGTAAAAGTTTCAGAGGGCATGGTGCAAGGGACTTTGGAAGATGGGTTAACAGTCTACAAAGGGATTCCTTTTGCCGCCCCACCGATAGGTGAACTTCGGTGGAAAGCACCACAGCCTCTCGCGAAGTGGGATGATATAAAAATGGCTGACAAGTTTGCCCCCGGCCCCATACAGGGCGGTACTACGCCTTCGGGGAAAAGTGAAGACTGCCTTTATCTTAATATCTGGACTCCTGCAAAATCTGCTAGCGAGAAAATACCCGTGATGGTATGGATTTTTGGAGGTGGATTTAGTTTTGGCTCAACTTCAGATCCGGGATATAGCGGTGAAAAACTCGCTAAGAAAGGGGTTATCCTGGTTAGTATTTCATACCGTGTTGCACAGGTTGGATTTTTGGCGCATCCCGAATTGAGCGCAGAAAATGCTCACCACGTTTCGGGGAATTATGGATTGCTGGATATGATTGCCGCCCTTAAATGGATTCAGCAAAATATAGCCGCATTTGGTGGAGACCCTGGTAAGGTCACCATTTTTGGAGAATCGGCCGGTGGTATTGCTGTGAGCATGCTGTGCGCTTCGCCACTTGCTAAAGGGTTGTTTCATGGTGCCATATCTGAAAGCGGTGGCTCTTTTGGTCCGCCACGTACTACTACTTATCCGGGAGAAAATCTAAAACTTCTGCCCGATGCAGAGAAGGATGGGGTAGCATATACAGAAAAAGCCGTAGCTCATTCTATTGAGGAACTTAGAAAAATGGATGCCAATAAATTGCCTTCGGCATGGGGCCTCGGTAGCGCATGGCCAATAATTGACGGCTATGTAATTCCGGATGATCAGTACAAATTATATGAGGAGGGGAAATATAATGATGTGAATGTTTTAATTGGTTATAATTCTGATGAAGGCGCCAGTTTTTCTCCGCCTAAAACTCCTGAAGATTATATAAAAGGCGTAAAAGCGCGGTATGGGAAATTTGCAGATGAATTATTAAAAGCCTACCCTGTTGGCTCGACTACGGTGCCAAAAACAACGCGTGACCTGGCGAGGGATGCTGCTTTTGGATGGCAAACATGGTCGTGGGCGCGGCTTCAGAAAAAAACGGGCAAAAGCAAAGTTTTTTTATATTATTTCGACCACCATCCTGATTTTCCAAAAGGTTCGCCAAAGTATGGCTACGGCTCTCCTCATGGACAGGAAGTTGCATTTGTATTTCAACATTTGAATACTTCCAGTCCTGAAGCAACGCCTACAGATGAAGCGATATCAGATGACATGGCTACTTATTGGACTAATTTTGCTAAGTACGGAGATCCAAATGGAAAAGGCTTGCCACAATGGCCAGTGTTTGGCAAAGCAAAGGATGACGTAATGTATTTCGGGGAAAAGCCACATGTTGGCTCCGTGCCCAGCCTTGGTTCCCTTCAGGTATTGGATCAATATTTCAAATGGCGTCGTACGCCGGAAGGAGCAGCCTGGGCTAACAAATAATTAAATCAAAAAATTATCTATAGTGCTTTTAAAAAATTCATAGTATGAAAAGAAATGTATTCACTTTGTTTGCTTTGCTGATTATGCATAGCACATTTGCTCAAAACGCCACCATCAAAATTGACGTTAACAGAAAAATCAGCGACATAGACCCAAAGATTTACGGTGTATTTATGGAGCCTATTACAATAAGCGGAAGAAGAGGGTTGCCAGATTCACCCATGGTTAGCACATTGTATGGAAATTTATATGATCCGTCATCGCCTCTTGCAGATGCAGACGGATTCCGTAAAGACTATATCGATGCCATGAAGGAATTGAAAGTTACCAACATGCGCTGGCCCGGCGGAAACTTCTTAATGGCGTACAATTGGAAAGATGGCATCGGCCCGAAAGACCAACGTCCAAAGCGTATCAACCTTGCATGGGGCGGCATTGATAACAATCATGTAGGCACCGATGAATGGTTTAAATTGAACAAATCAATTGGCAGTGAAAATATACTGGCAGTTAACCTCGGCCTCGGAAGCATACTTGATGCTGCCTATCTTGTTGAGTATTGCAATTATAAAAGGGGTACGTATTATTCTGATTTACGTGGGCAGAATGGCCATCCTGCTCCTTATGGTGTTAAGATTTGGGATTTGGGGAATGAAGTAGATGGATTACCATGGGAAATTGGCCATAAGACTGCAGAAGATTATGTGGAGACTGCCAGAGAAGCGGCCAAAGCAATGATTGCTGTTGACCCAACAATCAAGTTTGTGGGTTCTGGTTCATCTTATTACGCCGGCGACTGGCTTCATTGGAACAGAACTGTATTGAATGGTATTGGCGATAAAATCAGTTATCTTTCTATTCACCGTTATTGGGCGGAAGGTGTTTCTGCGGAAAATTATTACGATTATATGGGAGATGGTGCTATGGACTTTGACGGCAAAATAAGAACGGTTGCTAACCAGATTGAAATCGCAAAAACAAAAAATGGTTTCAAAAATCCAATCTATCTTTCTGTTGATGAGTGGGGGGCTTTTGCAAGAAGTTTTATGTCGGTGTTGCCTATTGCTCAATGCCTCAATTCCTTCGTCCGCCATGCTGATGTGGTAAAAATGGCAAACTTCACCATGCTCACTTCATTGCTCTCAAGCGATCCTAAGAACGGGACTTTCAAGTCCCCCGTGTTTTATGCATTCAAAGCTTTCTCAAACAATTGCCTTGGCGCTTCGGTAGATACTTATGTTGCGTGTGATACTTTTGGAACAACTTTAAACAGGGGTATTCCTTATCTTGATGTAACCACCGTTTATTCAAAGGAAACAAACACCGTTTTTATAAATGTAGTCAATCGGGATAAGGATAAAGCAATCACTACGGATATTGAAAGTGCCGGTGCAAACTTTTCGGGCAAAGCAGAAGCGAGTATAATTAACAGTGATGATTTAAATGCTCCATTTACTTTTGATAAGCGTTCTCAATATGTTCCTGTAACAAAAAATGTAAAAATGGATGGGAATAAATTGTCATTCACATTTCCGGCGCATTCGTTTACACAAATAAAAGTGGGCGTAAATAAAAAATAAAATAATCAGAATAAAATTATCCCTTATTTCTTCTTTTACTGAGTAAATTATAAACATGAAATCACTTATCACCATCGTACTCTGCTTTTTTACATTACTGTTTGCGCAAGCACAGGATGGCCACGACCTTTGGCTTCGTCCCGTAAAAGCAAAAACCGTAAATGTTAGTTGCAAGAAAAATTCTGCCACCTTATCCATCGCGAAACAGGAATTGGTAGACAGGTGGCAAGGTGAGAATAATGCTACAGTTACGCTCGACATCAAAAAAGACAAAGCATTAAAAAATGACGGATTCAGGCTTGGTAAAAATTCGGTTAACGCGAATACAGATATTGGTATTTTATATGGTGTGTATGAATTATTGCGCCGACAGCAAACCGGTGAGCCAATCAATAATGATGTGGACAATCCGTCCTACGAGGTGCGCACTTTGGACCATTGGGATAACCTGAATGGAACAATAGAACGTGGCTATGCAGGCAATTCGATTTTCTGGCGTAAAGAAGACCCCTTTACAGTTACAGAGAAGGATAAAACGCTGTGGCAACAGTATGCGCGCGCAAATGCTTCTATTGGTATCAATGCTTCAGTGCTTGATAATGTGAATGCTTCACCTTTAATCCTAAACGCCGATTATTTGAATCGTGCAAAAGAAATTGCAAACGTGTTGCGGCCTTATGGCATAAAAGTTTATCTCGCAGTAAACTTTGCATCGCCTACAACACTTGGCAAATTAAAAACAGCAGATCCATTGGACACAGCAGTCATTGGCTGGTGGAAGAATAAAGTAAAAGAAATTTATAGTTTGATTCCTGATTTTGGCGGCTTCCTGGTGAAAGCGAGCAGTGAAGGCCAACCCGGACCGCAGAATTATGGGCGCACACACGCCGATGGTGCAAACATGCTGGCGGATGCATTGAAACCTTATGGCGGTATTGTAATGTGGCGTGCATTTGTGTATTCAGCCAATAATGAAGATCGGGCCAAACAAGCCTATGATGAATTCATGCCGCTGGATGGAAAGTTTAGGGATAATGTTATTATACAAGTTAAAAATGGCCCGATAGATTTTCAACCGAGAGAACCCTTTAGTCCTTTGTTTGGCGCGATGAAAAAAACTTCTGTGATGCCCGAATTTCAGGTTACGATGGAATACCTGGGCCATGCTAATTACCTGGTATTTTTATCAACCATGTGGGAAGAATGTTTGAAAAGTGATACATATCAACAAGGCAAAGGCAGCACGGTTACCCGTTGTACAGATGGGAGCATTTATCCCCAAAAGCATACAGCGATTGCGGGTGTTTCCAATGTGGGATTAGATGTAAACTGGAACGGCTATCAATTCAATCAGGCCAACTGGTATGCATTTGGAAGATTAGCGTGGAACAATACATTAAAAAGCGAACAGATTGCGGACGAATGGATCAAGCTTACTTTTTATGGCGACTCGTCTCAAAAATCAAGTGAAACAAATTATGCTGCCGGCTGGAATCAAAACTTTCTGGTGCCTGTAAAGAAAATGATGATGGAAAGCCGGGAAGCTGCAGTGAACTTTATGACACCGCTGGGTTTGCATCACATCATGTCAGCAAGAGGGCATTACGGACCTGGTCCCTGGTGGGCGCCAAAAGGCGTACGGCCTGACTGGACTCCACCCTACTTTCACCAGGCAAGTGCTAGCGGAATTGGCTTTGACCGTACTACAAAGGGAAGCGATGCGGTAAGCCAATATCATGAACCATTGGCCTCAGAATTGAATAATGTGGCTACCTGCCCGGAAAAATTCCTGTTATGGTTTCATCATTTACCCTGGGATTATAAAATGAAAAACGGACGTACTTTATGGGCTGCTTTATGTTACCATTATGAAGAAGGTGTAAACCAGGTTCGTGAATTTCAAAAAGTTTGGGACAAGGCCGGACCCTATGTTGACAGCACCCGGTTCATGGAAGTGCAACGCAAACTGCGCATACAATGCGTAAATGCTATTTTGTGGAAAGATGCTTGCACACTTTATTTTCAGCAATTCAGCAAAATGCCTATTCCTTATGAACTTGAAAGACCGGTAAATAATTTGGATGAAATAATTGAAAATGATAGAGGCGACGGGCAATCGCATTAAAAGAAGATAGAAAATATTTCCAATAAGCATGATTAGCTGGTAAATTCTACAAAGCCGCTAATCATGTTTTATTTTAGAAAATTATCTCGCTATCCCTTGAAAAAACAAGTAGAAATAATTTTGATGGATTAAGTTGATACATTCGCAATCGATTAAAAAAAATGCCCTGCTTAAAAATGAGACTGTATGAAAAATAGAAATCTTGTTTATTTATTGGTTTACTGTTTTTGCTTCTTTGCCTTCGGATGTAAAAGCAAAAAGCAAAATCAACTCTTCACTTCTTTATCTTCGAAAGAAACGGGCATTGATTTTTCAAACAATATTGATGAAACAAAATTGAAAGGCGGCGCGCTGAATGAGTTTGGTTACATGGGCGGAGGCGTTGGTATTCTTGATGTAAACAATGATGGACTAAAAGATATTTTTTTTTGTGGCAACCAGGTCAGCAGCAAATTGTATTTAAATAAAGGCAATAATCATTTCGAAGATATTACTAAGTCTGCAGGACTTAACACCAGTGATTGGATTACGGGTGTGAGTATTGTTGATATTAATAATGACGGCTATGACGATATTTATCTATGCACCTATGGAGATTCATCAGGCAAACGTTCTCACAACTTGTTATTCATAAATCAACATAACAATACTTTTAAAGAAGAAGCGGCGGAGTACGGCCTTGCTGATAGCAGCTATTCCACGCAGGCTGTTTTTTTTGATTATGATAAAGATGGCGACCTTGATATGTATTTGTGTAATTACATGTTGAATGCATCTTATTCTGCCAATTATCTATATCAAAAAAACCTTTCAGGAAATTCACTAGCTAATGATAAATTGTATAGGAATGATGGCTTTAAAAATGGGCACCCGGTATTTACGGACGTTTCCAAAGAAGCTGGCATAAAAGAAGATGGCTATGGTTTAGGTGTTTCAGTTTCAGATTTTAATATGGATGGATGGCCAGATATTTATGTTAGCAATGATTTTGTTTCCAATGATGATTTTTGGTTGAATAATAAGAACGGCACATTTTCGAATATGCTTGACCGTTCTACAAAACACCAGAGTTACAGCAGCATGGGTTCTGATGCCGCAGATATCAACAATGATAATAAGATTGATTTGGCTACGGTAGACATGATGCCGGAAGATAATTATCGCAAAAAGCAAATTTATTCTTTCATGAATTACGACAGGTACCAGGAAGAAAGAAATTTGGGTTATTCCCCCGAATTCTCCCGGAATATGTTGCAATTAAACAATGGTAATTACGAAAGCGGCGATACTTCCATTCCGTTTTTTAGTGAAATCGGCCAACTGGCGGGCATCAGCGAAACAGACTGGAGCTGGAGTATTTTGTTTGCTGATTTTAATAATGATGGTTATAAAGATGTACACATCACTAATGGCATTGGAAGGGATTTTATAAATGCTGATTTTATCGACTTTAGTAAAACGGCGCGTAATGCATCATCAGAAGAACAATCAAAAAAAATGCTCAATGATAAGATGGTTTCGCTTGGCCATGTAGAAGTTCCAAACTATTTGTATCTCAACAATGGCAATTACACTTTTACAAACATTACTGATTCGTCAGGGATAAAAGAAAAATCGTTATCTACCGGTGCTGCCTATGTTGACCTCGATAATGATGGCGACCTTGACTTAGTGGTAAACAACATCAACGGTCCGGCATTCATTTTAATCAACAATGAAAATCAACCTGGCAAACCCAAAGTTAATCACAGTCTTAGTTTTATATTACACGGGGATAGTTTAAATAAAAAAGGTTTTGGCGCTAAAGTATTTGTATATGCAAATGGAACAAAACAGGTACAGGAAGAATATCCGGTACGTGGCTATCTATCATCCGTTGATACAAAATTGTTATTTGGAACAGGAAAAAATACAATGGCCGATTCTGTTGTAATAATTTGGCCCAATGATAAGAAACAGATTTTGCAAAATCTGAAAGTAGATTCAACATACACTTTGTTTCAAAAAAATGCAACAGTCGATTGGCGGCCATCAGTTCCCAATATCAATCAACAAGTTTTTCATGATGTTACGGATTCTGTAAATGCATTGTACAAGCATATTGAAGTTCCGTTTAACGATTATGAAGAACAGCCTTTATTGCCACAAAAATATTCACAGTTAGGCCCATTCATATCAACGGGTGATATAAACAATGATGGTACAACTGATTTTTATATCGGTGCCGGATTTAATTCACTGCCAAAGATTTTTACACAAGGAAAAGATGGAAATTTTACAGGCAAAGATTTTACAATCGGTTCCCGTTTTGAAGAAGATGAAGGAAGCGTTTTTTTTGACGCAGACGGTGATGGCGATTTAGATTTATTGGTTACTTATGGTGATATGCGTTTCAGCGATACATCACAATATTATCAGCCACGTTTATATCTAAACGATGGCAAAGGAAATTTTACATTGAGCCCAAATGCCATTCCTGCGAGCGTTAGAACTATTGCGGGATGTGTAGCAGTTGCGGATTATGATGGAGATGGACAGATGGATGTATTTATCGGCGGGCGGGTGTCGAAGCAATATCCTTTATCACCAAGAAGCTTTCTTTTGAAAAACAACAAAGGTGTTTTTACAGATGTAACAAATGAAGTTTGCCCCGCATTGTCAAAAGCGGGAATGATAACAGCAGCTCAGTGGGTAGATTTGGATAATAATAAACATCCTGAACTTATTATTGCAGGCGAATACATGCCCATACGGTTTTTCAAAAACGATGGAAGCAAGTTTACAGAAACTACGGCAGGGACCGGAATAGGAAACATCTTAGGCTTATGGCGTAGTTTGATTGCAACCGATGTAGATGGCGACGGCGATATAGATTTTATTGCCGGAAATATAGGATTGAACAATACTTATAATGCCTCTGCAAAATACCCAATGAAATTATATGCTGAGGACATTGATAATAACGGAAAGATTGACCCGGTTATGTTTTATTATATTAAGGATGAAGATGGGGAGAGAAAGTTGTATCCTTCTATTAATCGCGATGAACTCTCTGCCCAGGTTCCTGCACTGAAAAATAAATTTTCATCTAACAGGGATTTCGCAAAAGCAACGGTAGATGATATTTTTACTGACAGTAAAAATCTGCAAATTTTAACATGCAATGAAACACGCAGTTGCTGGTTTGAGAATAAAGGAAATGGAAAATTTGTTATGCATGTATTGCCAATGGAAGCGCAGTTTGCACCAGTGAATGCTATTGTTTGCACAGATATGGACGGCGATGGTACCAAAGATATTTTGTTGGCTGGAAATGAATATCAAAATAAAGTAACGGCCGGTCGGTATGATGCTTCTTATGGTTGTTTTTTAAAAGGAATAAACAATAAAGATTTTAAATTTATTTCTCCTGCGGTAAGCGGATTTAAAATAGATGGGGACGTAAAAGATATGAAGATGATTATAAATGCAAAGAAGGAAAAATTAATTCTTGTCGCGTTGAATAATGATTCGTTGAAAGTGTTTAAGTGTAAATAGAATAGTGAAAATTTAGCTATAAATTTTAGTTCTAATAATAAATGTAACCGATTGCTTCAGATTGACACGAAATCCATAATATCGAACAGCAAACAAACAAATATTGAGGATTCTTATTTTTATTAATCTGCGCTACTAAAGAGCAGATTAAACAAAAGTATATCAGATCTGCTTTTTATCTTTTTTTAGTGATGATTCCCTTACAATTAGTTCAGATTTAATTACCATCGTACTGGTAATGTTCATATCCCACAGGCCAGTTAGATGACCTATAAGAGTTCGTGCTGCAAGCTGCCCCATTTCAAATCCCGGATAGTTAATGGTAGTAAGTTTGGGGCTGATCACTTTCCCAATAATATCGTTATTAAAACCAACGATTGCAATATCTTCCGGTACCCGAATGCCGGAATCTTTAAGTGTTTGCATTACTAAAGATGCGCAAAAATCGTTGGTGATAAAGACACCGTCTGGCATGGGCTTCAGCGACATAATACGGTTTGCCGACCTGGTCGCGTCTTCTTCTTTAAGGCCATCAACAATTAATAGCCTTTCGTCAAACTTAATTTTGTGATCAATCAAAGCCAGCTTATAACCTTTCAACCTTTCTGCATAGACATTTCTTGTAAGGCTTGATGTAATATGTGCAATCCGTTTACAGCCCTGGTCTATAAGGTGGCTGGTGGCGTCATACGCGGCTTGCGAATTATTGATAATAATTTTGGCTCCTTCGCTATTCTCGAAAACACGATCAAAGAAAACAATCGGGATGTTCTTACTTTCAAACTGTTTAAAATGTGAAAGGTCTTTAGTGTTAAACGACAGTGACGCAATTACACCGTCCACCCGCTTATGGAAGAGACTATGTGCGTTGGCTATTTCTATATCCGCGTTTTCCGCGGAGTGAACAATAAGGAGATTATACTTTGCCGCTCTAACAATTTTTTCAATACCTGCTAATACAGATGTAATAAAGTAACTATTTAGTTCATGTAGGATCACACCAATTGTTTGCGTTTTTTGAAGCCTTAGGCTGCTAGCGAAAAGATTGTGTCTATATCCTAAACTTTCAGCCAGGTCATTTACTTTTTTCCTGGTAGCGGCACTTACGGAAGTGTTGTCGTTAAGTGCGCGGCTAACTGTAGCAGCAGAAACATCAAGCTGTTTTGCAATATCGTAAATCGTAATTTCTCTGTTATTTTTCAACTTTTATAGATTTTTAAAAGCAAATGTAGTACATCAAAAAAATATTTTATGTAACTGATTACTTTTCCAAAAATAAATCCTACTTTGCGCAAGAATCTATTTTACAGATACTTAGAGAACCAAAAGTAACAATTTAATGACAAGGTAGGTAACCAAAACTTTAAATTGTAATCATTTTGTCTGTAATCGGTTTATTTTTCTAAAAGACGTGCTTGTATTATAGAAAAAGTGTGCTTGTATTGATTGTTTTACAAAATTTTTCGTGATGTTATTATTCTTAAACTTTGAGAATAAACAGGTTACTAATTTTAAATTGTACTCAATTACTCTGTAATTGGTTCTAAAAGATGTGCTTGTATTATAGAAAAAGTGTGCTTGTATTAATTGTTTTACAAAATTTTTAGTGATGTTATTATTCTTAAACTTTGAGAATAAATGGGTCACAATTATTAATCAAAACTTGGAATTATCAGTCTCAAATATTTTTAAACCAACCTCTTCTTATGTCTATTATTACGCAAAATCGATTGTTTAAGAAAATTTCCGCATTAGCAAGAAAAAGTTCCCTTGCTATTTTCTTATTTCTCTGCTGCACCGCTTTTCAGACGAATAGCATGGCGCAGACTGTTCACGGCACCGTTACAGACCCGACGGGAAAGCCATTATCAGCAGCTTCTGTGGTGATACAGAAGACAGCTAAAGGTACCATCACAGATAAAGAAGGCGCTTTTACAATTCAAGCCTCTCCGGGAGATGTTTTGATAGTTAGCTCTTTAGGGTTTACCACTAAAGAAGTCACGGTGATGAATGGAGAAAACATCACCGTATCCCTTACCCCAACCAATTCTGAACTTACCGAGGTGGTAGTTACCGGTTATGGTACTCAAAGGCGAACTGCTGTTACAGGCGCTATTTCAACAGTTACCGGCAAAGTACTCAATGAGGTTCCTGTTATAAGCGTGGAATCAGCTTTGCAAGGACGCGTAGCAGGTGTGTCAGTTGTTAACAACGGAAGTCCCGGAAGTTCTCCCCTCGTTACCATAAGGGGTATCAGTTCAATAAGTTATGCTTCCAATCCCCTATATGTTGTAGATGGATTTCCAACTGGCGATTTGTCTTCATTCGATACGCGGGACATTCAGTCTGTAGATGTTTTAAAGGACGCTTCCGCGGCAGCCATCTACGGTTCCAGGGCTACTAATGGTGTTATTATGATTACCACCAAAAAAGGCAGTAGAGATGGTAAGATGCATATCAGTCTTGATTCTTACTACGGTATCCAGGATGTAACCCAGAGACTGAGTTTGCTGAACCCTTCACAGTTTGACCAATATGCAAAGGCATACAATGGCAGCCTGGTACCAAGACGTGATCCCAGTTATGTTCCGCAGTGGAATAACCAGCCAATATATCAAGGTGCTAATACGACCTACGGAAACAATGTAACCGATTGGCAGGATGCTTATTTTAAGCAGGGTGCAATGACCTCAACCAATATTGGCCTAAGCGGAGGGAACGATATTTCCAGGTTTTATGCTTCTGCAGGTTATTTAAATCAAACAGGTACAACACCTACTGTTGGGTACAAACGTTTTAATTTCCGTATCAATTCAGAGCATAAGATAAGTAAGGCGTTCACTTTTGGAGAAAACCTGTATGTTGCTTCTGGCAACCAGGCTTATGATAATAATGAAACCGGCAGCCGATCAAATTTAATGAACGTTATCAGGATAATGCCATACATGCCGGTATATGATCCTACCACCAGCGATGGATTTAGAGGCGTAAACTCTGTTTTGGATGGAGGTGATCCCACCAATCCAATAGAAGATGCAACTGTAAAAAATCCAGGCAACAGAACGACTACTAAAATTTTTGGATCTGGGTACCTGGAAGTAAATTTCACTAAGTGGTTAAAATTCCGCTCAACATTCGGTGTCGATTATGCCAACTTATTAGATTACCGGTTTTCACCCATATTTAATGATGGGGGTACCGTAAACGGTTCCAGCGCAATTCTCGCTAACATTACCAATAACCGGTCGATTTCTACTACTCAGCTATATACTGAGCAGCTTACGTTTGATAAGACTTTTGGTAACCATCATGTTAACGCAATCGCTGTATATGAGTACCAGGGTCAAAATATAAAGAATGAAAATGCCAACGGCAACCAGGCCTCAAATACGCTCAAAACGCTGAATAATGCCAGCAATGTATCTGCTCAAACTCTCACACAAGATCTTAACATCATATCGTATGTAGGTCGTGTGAATTACGATTTTAAAGGAAAGTACTTGCTTAGTGCCGCGGTTCGTCGTGATGGTGGTTCCTATTGGGCTCCTGGTAACAAATGGCAAACATTCCCCTCTGCTTCTGTAGGATGGAGAATTGACCAAGAGGATTTTATGAAGAACCAAACCCTAATCTCTGAATTAAAATTGAGGGCGGGATATGGAATTACCGGCCTTAACGGAGCAGTTTTAGGAGCTACCCCGTGGTTAGCAAGTGTTAGTGCCAATAGTGCCTATTATCCTTTCGGCAATAATCTGACAGGTGGACCAGTCTCTTCCATTCAAAGTTTGGGAAACAAAGATTTGTCGTGGGAAACTACCAAGCAAGCAAATATAGGGGTGGATATGGGTTTTCTGCACAATAAATTTACCTTAACTGCTGAATATTATCAACGAAGGACGGACAACCTGATTTTGGCCGTTCCGCTTCCTCCTTCAATGGGTTATCTAAATAGTAGTGTGATAACAAACGCGGGCTCTATGAGTAACAATGGGGTTGAATTGCAATTAGGTTACAATGACAGGGTGGGCGATTTCCAATGGAATGTATCGGGACTTATCAGCTTTGTAACAAATGAGGTTCATTCGTTAGCTCCGGGAGTCGCTAATATTCAAGCAGGGGCTGATGGTGATTTTACTGAAAATTATAATGTCACCCAGACCGCTCCAGGGCATCCAATCCAATCTTTGTATGGCTACGTGGTAGAGGGGATTTTTCAGGATTCCGCTGATATAAAAAAGCACGCGACTCAAGCAGCTGGGACAGGACCTGGTGACCTTATGTTCAAGGACTTGAATCATGATGGTAAAATTGATGCCAGCGACGAAGCCTATCTGGGTAGCTTTATTCCTAAGTATAATTATTCGTTTAATCTTGGAGCGAACTATAAAAACTTTGGTTTGAGCGTATTTTTTTCGGGAGTACAGGGTAATAAGATTTACAATGCAACCCGCACCGCTACGGAAGGTATGATTCGCTTTTTTAATGCAGGTACACGCGTATTGGATGCCTGGACGCCAACCAATACCAACACAGATGTACCACGTGCAATAGCGTCAGATCCAAATAATAATGCGCGTTCGTCTACCCGATTCGTTGAAGATGGCTCGTATCTTCGGCTGAAAAATATTATGTTGAGCTACAACATACCTGCGAAATCTTTACAGTCTTTAACCAAGGGCGTTGTTAGTAATTTCAAAATTTATGTCTCGGCACAGAATATTCTGACGTTTACAAAGTATACGGGTCTCGATCCTGAAGTGGGCAATAAAGCACCTGGATCATCATCATTAACCAATGGTATTGATTATGCGGAGTATCCTACCCCACATGGATATCAAGTTGGAATCAACCTAAATTTCTAAGAAAAAATTAAAATACAAATTTTTCTAAAATCAAAATTATGAAGCGAAATATTAAAATACTTAGTGTAACTATTGTCCTGGTTACCGCAGTCATATTTGCCTGTAATAAAAAGCTGGATCAAACTGATCAAAATAATCCTACAACAGAAAGCTATTTTAAAACGGCTGCAGAACTTCAAAATGGCGTAAATGGAGTCTATTCAATTATGCGTGCGGGAAACCTGTGGGGCCGTGAAGGATTATACTTCCATGAAGTAAGGG
>DATCFI010000078.1:0-10090 GCA_036509585.1 Hanamia sp.
ATTCGGTGTAAACGAATTAGGAAGGCCGTAAAAAGTATCCTTATCATAATCCACTTTTACATAAACACTGTCTGTATCCGGGCAGCCATTCTGATCTTTCCCTGTTAAATAATAAACCGTGGAATGCTGCGGAGACGCAACCGGATTGGCGATATTAGCATCATTTAAACCGTCAGTTGGTGTCCACGAATAATTCTGCGCGCCCAAAGCAGTGAGATGCGTAGACGGTTCCGTACAGGTAATATCGTTTGACCTCATCGCATGCACTGTTGGTGCCGCCAACACAGTAAGTTGCGTAGACAAAGTGGCTGATTCATTGCACGCACTTTCCGTGATGGTTACGGAATAGGTTGTCGTTTGTTCGGGGCTTGCAATTGGATTGCTGACATTTTGGTTATCAAGAAAAGAAGCAGGGCTCCACAGGTAAGTATCTCCGCCCGAGGCGGTTAATTGCTGCTTCGTATTCTCACAAATTTGTTTGTCTGCTGATACGGCAAAAACTGCAGGTGGACGGACTGATACTTTCACAGAATCATTGTAAACGCAGGCTTGGGCATCCGTGATCTGCACATAATAGATTGTAGTAGTAGAAGGCGAAGCCATAGAGCTCGCTTGTGTTGGATGATCAAGTGTGGCCGCAGGCGACCAGCCATAAGAAATACCTCCTGTTGCAAAAATCTTTACTGATGAACGATTGCATATTAAGGTATCGTTTGATTTGGTAATAGCAGGCACCGGTTTTATGTTCACATTTACAGAAGCCGTTTCAGAGCATCCATTAACGTTAGTGACCTTCACCTGATATATTGTGTTTGATAACGGCTTTGCCACAGGATTGAAAATGTTAGCATTGCTTAGCGAATTTGCCGGACTCCATGAATAAATGGTTCCGCCAGACGCGAGAAGTTGCGCCTGTGTATTTTTACAGACGGCGGTATCATTTGATTTTACAATAACCGGTAAACTGTTTACGGTAACTTGAACAGAATCATTTTTAGAACAGCCCGCAGCGGTAGTCACAATTACAAAGTATTTTGTAGAAATCAATGGAGATGCCACAGGTTTTGAAATATTAGGGTTGCTTAATCCCGCTGATGGCGACCATGTATAAGATGAACCACCGGACGCTGAAAGAGTTGTCTGCGAGTTAAGGCAGATACTGGTATCTTTTGATTTTACTATTGCAGGAAGATTATTTACAGTAATTAATACTGAATCTTTTTTTGAGCAGCCTGTCGCATTAGTAACAGTTACATAATACTTGGTAGAAGTCAATGGAATGGCCAGTGGGCTTGCTAAGTTTGGATTACTTAAACCTGCCGAAGGCGACCATAAATAACTGGTGCCGCCCGACGCAAACATGGGCACATGGGCGTTGATACAAATGCTTGTATCGTTTGACTTCGAGATTAACGGCAAGTTCTTTACCGTGATTTTTACCGAATCTTCTTTAGCACAACCGCCATTCGAGACTGTTACATAATATTTCGTAGTGCTTAATGGCATGGCAACCGGGGTTGCAGAACTTGGATTGCTTAGACCCACGGAAGGCGACCACGCATAAGAAGTGCCTCCCGACGCAAAAAGCATTGCCTGAGAATTCAGGCAGATGGCGGTGTCGTTTGATTTCGTAATTACCGGCAAACTGTTTACAGTAATATTTACGGAATCTTTTTTTGAGCAACCAGTCGCATTCGTAACCGTTACATAATACTTAGTAGAAGTCAATGGAGTTGCAACCGGGCTTGGGGAATTTGGATTACTTAAACCCGCTACAGGCGACCATAAATAACTGGTGCCTCCTGACGCAAAAATAGGCGCATGGGAATTGACACAAATCCCCGTATCGTTGGATTTGGAAATTACCGGTAAGGCATTAACGTTGATCGTTACCGAATCTAATTTGGAACAGCCGTTTACGTCGCTTACCATTACATAATACTTGGTCGTTGCTATTGGCGATGCCACCGTATTGGCTAAATTCGGATTGCTTAGACCTGCTGCGGGGGACCAAAAAAACGAAGTGCCGCCAGTAGCAGACATATTTACCGAAGAAGCCGCGCATATGGTAGTGTCTGCCCGCTTTGTGATCAAGGTGTTACAAACAGGTGGCGGCACAGGACAATTATTTATGATGGCATTACATTTTGTATTTGTTTGATTAATTGAGGCGCTTCCACCCAAAGTGCCATTCCAACTGGGGTTCCCCTGTTTGTTTAGCAGATTGTCGAACGTATAGTAGGCTAACAACCCCGGTTGCGCAGTAGGATTGGGAAGCGATGAATTCATATAAGCCTGAATCTGTGCCTGTGTTCTTGCCACGTTCCATATACGTACCTCGTTTATGTAGCCGATGAAGTTGGTTTTCCAGATCTGATCTTGATAAAAGCCAATTCTTGTATCCCAGTTATTTTGATAAAGGTCACCGGACGCGGCAATCTTGCTCATCAAACAACCATCCCTGTAAAACCTTAAGGTATCGCCATCATATACCATAGCTATGTGATAGGTTTGGTTAAGGTTAAGATCGGCAATATCAGGTGTTGCAAAAAAACCATTTGTTGTGGTGATATATGCATGATTAGGACGAAGAAGATAATTTACGTCTGTCGGATTATCATGTTTTGAAACTACGTCTCCTTCAGTATAGTCTTGACCTCCGGGAAGATACGAGGTGGTCCTATTAATTACAGCTTCGACTGTTATTTGGTTCCCTGTCACATTCAATTTGCCTATATCAACAAAAGAAGGAACGGCTGGCGTATTAAGCCAATTATTACAATTTACTTGTGCAAAACCCACACCTCTATAAATCAAGAGAAAAATAAAAAATATCCATTTCATTGAAATGTAATTGCAATTAAGTTGTTGGTAGCGAATTTCAATGCCAAGGTAAATTCATTTTTATAAATCACAAAATCCGGTATAGTTAAATGGTGTGATGGCTTTCAATTCTTTTTTTAGCGAAGCAGAAATTTTAAGAGAGCGGATAAAAGAATGGATCGCATTTTTGTCAATGGCGTTTTTCCCTCTTGTGAGTTCTTTCAATGCTTCATAAGGCTTTGGGTAATGTTCCCTTCTCAATACGGTTTGAATGGCTTCGGCTACCACAGCCCAGTTGTTATCAAGATCGGTGTATAGTTTCGGTTCGTTCAAAATTAATTTACCCAAACCTTTTTCAATAGATAAAATGGAAAGTAATGTATGAGCAATCGGAACGCCAATATTCCTTATGACTGTCGAATCAGTAAGGTCTCTTTGCAAACGGGATATAGGAAGCTTTGCTGAAAGGTGCTCAAACAGTGCATTTGCCAGTCCAAGATTTCCTTCCGCATTCTCAAAATCAATCGGGTTCACTTTATGTGGCATAGCGCTGCTACCAATTTCACCTACTTTTATTTTTTGCTTAAAATAATCCATGCTTATGTAAGTCCAGATATCGCGGCAAACGTCCGTCAGGATCGTGTTGATTCTTTTGATGGCATCAAAATGTGCAGCAAGCAAATCGTAATGTTCAATTTGAGTGGTGTATTGCTGCCGTTGCAATCCCAATTTTTCTTCCAGGAATTTGTTGGCAAAAGCTGTCCACGCAATCTTCGGATAGGCGACATAATGGGCATTAAAATTTCCTGTGGCGCCGCCAAATTTTCCGGTAAACGGAATGTAGCTGAATTGCTGTATTTGACTTTCTATCCTTTCGACAAAAACCATGATTTCTTTTCCCAGCATAGTCGGCGATGCAGGCTGCCCGTGCGTTCTGGCAAGCATCGGAATGTCTTTCCATGCAATCGCCAGTTCATGAAGTTTGTTCTGCAGATTGATAACAGCAGGCAAATATTCATGTTCGACGGCTTCTTTCCACATCATCGGAACCGCTGTGTTATTGATGTCCTGCGACGTTAGTCCGAAATGAACCCATTCCTCCAGATGTTCTGCACCCGCCTCTTTTAATTTTTCTTTTAGAAAATATTCCACTGCCTTTACATCATGATTGGTAATCTTTTCTGTAGCTTTTATTTTTTCAGCATCTTCCAGGCAAAATTCATCAGCAATTTTTATAAGTTGTTTTTTCAGTGTGGCAGAAACCTTGAAAAATTTCTTTTCAGACAAAAAAAGAAAATACTCTACCTCTACTTTTACCCGGTATTTTATTAAAGCAAATTCGGAAAAATATTCATCAAGGTGTTGAAGTTGATTGCGATAACGTCCGTCAATAGGTGAGATAGCAGTAAGTGGTTGTAGTTGCATGTTTCTTTCAGAATTATTGTTGTACTGTTTTATTGTTTTAATTGCTCGTGTTGAAATCTTTCGCGACAGTAAACGAACAAATAATCAACATTTTTATTTTGGCTTAAGTTTTTTGCATAATTAATAAGTTTTTTATTAGTCCCGGACTTCCAGCTTTATGCATTTAGCGTTCGACTTTTCTGCACTAAATTTGCCGCAAAATTAAAGTAAACCGTGCAGAAAAAAATACGAGTTGGAGCAGTAAGTTATTTGAATACTAAACCGCTGATCTATGGAATTGAAAAAGGAATGATAAAAGACGAAGCAGAACTTTTAATTGATTATCCCTCAAAAATCGGTTCCATGTTGCTGGAAGATGAAATTGATGTAGGCTTAGTTCCTGTGGCAATTATTCCGGAAATGAAAGAACATCATATAATTTCTGATTATTGTATTGGTAGTGTAGGTGCCGTAGCCAGCGTATGTCTTTTTAGCGAAGTTCCGTTGGATAAAATCGAAACCGTTTTATTGGATTATCAAAGCAGAACTTCTGTTGCACTGCTAAAAGTATTAATTAAAAACTTCTGGAAGATAGACGTTGCATTTGAAGAAACATCTGGGAATTATCAATCGAAAATATCAGGAACTACGGCCGGCCTCGTAATTGGCGACAGGGCGCTGCAACAAAGAAACATATCTTCTTTTATTTACGACCTTGGAGAAGAATGGGAAAAATTTAGTGGGTTGCCATTTGTTTTTGCGACATGGATAAGCAACAAAGTACTGGATGAGCATTTTATTAAAAAGTTTAACCGAGCCAATGCTTTTGGATTAAACAAAATTGATGAAGTAGTCAGCGAAAATCCCTATAATGTTTTTGATCTTCATCATTATTATACTGATTGCATCAGTTTTAATTTGGATGAAGAAAAAAGAAAAGGATTGGAATTATTTTTAAGCTTGCTTTAAAAATAGTCAATCCGAATTTTTGATGCAAAATATATTTAGTTGCACGTCATAGCTGGTTGCGGCATTTTTGGGCAAAAAAGGTTGATCAAATATTGAAGCGGCTTCTTTAATATAAAATTTAAACCCGGCTTTGGAGACAAGATCAAGGATTTCTAAGAGCTCATTATTTTGTTCAAAAGTCCCGTGGTATTCGATGAACATTTTACTTACATTTTCCAGGCTTCCGGAAATATCTTTTAGAACCTCGTATTCGGCGCCTTCGATGTCCATTTTTAGAAAATCAACGCGCTTATTGAGAAAATCTTTTAGCCGGCTTGCTTTTACTTCAACTGAATTAGACTGCGTATTGTCGCCGATTTTGCTTCCCATATTTCCATCCTGGATAAAAGTAAGAGAAGTGTTCTCAGTCCAAATTGCTTCTTTTTTTGCTTCAACATTCTTTAAATTATGGGAAGAGATATTTTTCTCAAGAAGATCAAAATTCTTTGTATCAGGCTCAAAACAAACAATGTGTGCTGTAGGACAAATCCATTTTAGATAAATTACACTTAAGCCGATATGCGCTCCACAATCAATAATATAGGCATTTTTAGGAAGTTCCTGATTGTAAACTCCCTCAAGAAAAATCTCTTTAACACCATGTAAATATTCCAACCCACCATAAAAAAAAGTATCATGTTGCAATAACTTATGTGAATGAATTTTATCTGCCGGGAGATGCTTTAAATATTTCAACGAAACCCAATTAATGTTCACCTCTCTATACGGATTATGAAACGTTTTCTTTATTCTCGACTTAAGTCCGTTTATTAAATTTTTATTAAAAGAGTTTGAATCAGGCATTGAAAATAATTTCGGGCAAATTAACACATCGCTCTAAATCTTCCAATGATATCTTTAGTTATCTGAAGATTGAGAATTAATTTTGTTCAAGAATTGGTGGAAATATTTCTTACACTCGGTCCATTAAGAAATTTGTCCTCATTGGTTCAGTTACCTCTCTCTCCTGTATGATTTGCATTTTTTATATCAGCAGAAACTCAATTATTCATCTTGTTGAAGACGATTATTTTAATTTCCCCATCCTATCTCTCTTATAATCCCTAAATCCTTTTAGCATAAAATTGATTACTTTAAAACGCTCTTTATTGTAAAGCATATTATTTTTTATCCGGTTAAATAAAATCTTTCTTCTGAGTTTTATTTCGTCAGAAAAGGTTTCCTTGTATTTTGATTGGACATATAAAAAATTTCTTGTCATATAATAAAGCCTTATGGACGAATGCAAAACTCTTGACGTTAATTTGGTCGTTTTAAACGACCGGTGAAAAGATGTCTGACCAAGATTATGGACTAAAAAAATATTTGGAAACTGAATAATGTAAAATCCAGTTGCAACTGATCTCAGACAATACTCAAAATCAACTTCATCAATAAATAATTTTTCGTCAAAGCCTCCGATGGCCGGCAAAAGTTTAAGATTGAGTAAACTCCCTGAAGTAATGAGATGATTGACTTTAATCGAATTGCAAATGTTGGGATCATCTAGGCTTTTATCGAAGCTTATGCCAAACATGCTCACTTTTTCTTTGCCTTCAAATTCGTTGGTACATTTCAAATAATTAATCAATGTATCATTCGGAAATGATGAATCCTGGTCCATGGTAAGTAGCCAATCGTAGTTATCTTTTGAAGCCAGGCCACTTACCTGGTTGAGCCTGGCCGCAATACCTTTATTTTCGTTGTCATGCAAATAAATGGTGTTCGGAATTTTTTTGAGCGCATCAGTTATTTCAGAGATTGGCATTTCTGTATTATCAACTATATATAATCTTTCAACTGAATTGATGTAGGACAATATATTTTCTATCACAATTTTACCAGGATGGTAAAGTATAACGGTAGCGGCAATTTTCATTATTTGGCTTCTTCAGAAATTGACGTTCTTTGGATAAAACAGATAAATTTCAATTCTATTTTTATTTAAACTTTATGGAGTACACTGATCCGAATAGTGATAAAGATGTACTTTCTTTGCAATATTAAATATAAATCATGACGTTTTCCCAATCCATAATTACATTAATTTCTTACGTTACCAGACCCGGAAAAAGGAAATTAATAAATATTAGTTATAGCTTCAAGAATAAGATTGGATTAGAAATCGGAGGACCAAGTGCATTTTTTAATTTAAAATCATACTTCCCGGTGTATGTTTTTGCAAAAAGAATTGATGGGGTAAATTTTAGTGCTGAAACGGTCTGGGAAGGAAAAATTAAAGAAGGCATGAGTTATAATTATACCGATGAAAAGAAAGGGTTTCAATATATTTCGGAAGCAAGCGATTTAGACAATATTAAAAATGATCATTATGATTTTTTGTTATCCTGCCACAGTCTTGAACATATTGCCAATCCTATAAAAACGCTTAAAAGATGGAATGCTGTTTTAAAAATAGGCGGCAAAATTATACTGGTGTTACCCGATAAAAATTTCACATTTGATCATAACCGGCCTTACACTACGTTCGCGCATTTAATACAGGATTTCAATGAAGAAAAGAACGAGCATGATGCCACTCATTTTGAGGAAATATTACGCTTTCACGACATTACAAAAGATGCTATGGTCAATTCAACCGAAGAATTAAAAGCCAGAACCCAGGATAATTTTATCAACAGGTGCGTTCATCATCATGTTTACAGCCTCGAACTGTTAAATGAACTATTAATACATGTTGGCTTTAAAATTGAATATCAACAAAAAGCACCTCCTTTTCATTTGGTGACCGTTGCCGAAAAAATTTCTAATTAAAAAATGAAAAGCGCGCCACTTATTTCCATCTGTATTCCGGCTTATAAGCATGTTGAATATTTAAGAAGGTTACTGGACTCGATTGCCATACAGGATTTCAAAGGCTTTGAGGTGGTGATTACTGATGATAGCCCGGATAATTCGGTCGAAACTTTACTCAAAGAATACAGATCTATCGCCAATCTTAACTATTACAAAAACGAACAACCGTTAGGCACGCCTGAAAACTGGAATGAAGCAATAAGAAGATCCAGTGGTACATGGATAAAGCTGATGCACAATGACGATTGGTTCAATACCAGCGATGCACTGCAGGCATTCTATCATAAAGTTCAACAAAATCCAAATTCTGACTTTTTCTTCTCAGCCTTCCAAAACGTAGAAGCGAATTCGGGGAAAACAGAAGTTGTAAAAATGAGTGCAACTAATAAAGCATTTTTAAAATCAGATCCCTACCATCTTTTAAAAAAGGTTTATATCGGAAATCCGAGTTGCACACTTGTACGAAACGGGCTGGATATTTTTTATGATAAACGATATAAATTTATTGTTGATTTTGATTATTATATCCGTTTCATTCAACACTCAGGGGCGCCGGTTTATATTGATGAAGTGCTTATTAATGTTGGGTTTCACGATGATCAGGTGACTACTTATACCAAATACAATCCGGAAGTTCAGATTCCGGAAAACATCACTTTTCTGAATGAACAAAAAAAAAACATTTTAAAAAATGTGATTGTTTTTGATTATTACTGGCGGCTTTTGCGCAACCTGAAAATAGATTCAGAAGAAAAATTAATGTCTTACCTCGGTGAAATAAAACCAAAGCCACAGATAATATCGATGATTCGATTTCAAAACAAAATTCCGGCTTCGTTGTTAAAAATTGGTGCTTTTTCGAAAGGATTTATGTTGATGGCATATGGTAAAATAGCCATATTCAAAAAAGAAAATCCGGCGTCTAAGGCTGAGTAAATGCATTCCGCTTAAAAAAAATCAACCTTCCTTTTCCGTTATTGCGCAGCGTCGTGGGGAGCATCGTACAAGTAGTTCTTTCTGATTGCAGTAAACAAACAAATTCTACGGATTTCCGTTTAAACATTTGCCAAACCCAATCCTGCTTTTATGCGATAAAGTATTTTTCCCAATACCGGGATATTCTGAATTGTTTTAAGTGTTCTCAACCTGAAATTCCAGAGGTTATTTTTCCATGTTTTTCCAAGATGTTTTTTTACAACGCGATTGGCTTCCTTTAACGAAAGATTATATTGAGACGAACTGATTCCACCGGGGATTCCAGTTGCCAGTATTTCAGGCAGGAATAAGAATTTCTCTTTGCGGATACGTGCTACAAAATCAAAATCCATCGCAATTTTATAGGAAGAATCATACAGACCGTGTCGATCGTACAACTCTTTTTTTACGTACATCGTTTGGTGCGATAGGCTTCGCATGCCGCGGTATAATTTTTTTTCTTCAAAAGGCTTTCCGAGCGTAACCCATAGTCCACTTCTGTTGAACCTGTATTTTCCATGAAGCCACATTAAATCTTTATCCTCGTCAAATTTTTCTAAAACGATCTTTACCACGTTTTTATCATATAAACAATCACCGGAATTGAGTAACAGAATGACATCTCCCTCCGTCTTTTTGATTCCTTTATTAAATGCATCAGCAATGCCATTGTCCCTTTCATTGAAAACCCCCCTGAAGGTTGCAGTGTCATTTGTTGAAAAATAATCTTCGATTTCTGTAGTGGAAGAACCGTTAATAATCAGATGTTCAAAAGGCGACACTGTTTGCTCATCCACAGACCGGCACGTATCCAATACTTCCTGTAGATTATTAAAGCAAATGGTTATGATGGATAATTTTGTCAAAATTCAATTCACGATTTTAAAAAGTGATTGTCGTGTGAATGATTGTTTAGGGTTGCCAACCTTCAATGATGAGAAAACGCTGCATCCGTGAACTTTTTAAATTTTTTTACTTTTCCCCGATAATTTATTTTTTTAACGCCTAAGTGATTAACAAAAAAGCACACTTCAATCAACGAACACTTTTCTATTTCAAAAAG
>DATCFI010000079.1:0-9874 GCA_036509585.1 Hanamia sp.
CTTTTTGAAATAGAAAAGTGTTCGTTGATTGAAGTGTGCTTTTTTGTTAATCACTTAGGCGTTAAAAAAATAAATTATCGGGGAAAAGTAAAAAAATTTAAAAAGTTCACGGATGCAGCGTTTTCTCATCATTGAAGGTTGACATACTGCATAGTGTGTTTGATTGTATGGTGCTCCCTGTAACGAAGATTGGTTTTTTGTATTTGGGATTCATTAAGTTTATTAGATTCAAAATTTGTTGGCACCTTTCCATTCTTGTTGCTTCTCCAACCGTGCCCTGATATCCCCAAGAATTCGAAGGAGGCCGGTTTTCTTTTGTCTCATATTCTTTATGTAGTTTTCCATTGTAGAATTCAAAAAACATGGTTTTTTATCTCCCGAATATAAAAGAAAAAATTCGGATTGTTTATTTGTGTTGGCTACAAGATCTAAAAGGGATATATTTTTATTAAAGTAAATTGAAGGCTTGGTAAAAGTATTTAAATAGGTAATGGTTTCGTCATCCGGCCCAACCAGTATCGCAACACTTTCCGTGTGCGTGTTATAATTTAGCTTGCTAAAAAGTTTATCCAATCTTGCGAGAATGCTTTTTCCAAATACACTATTGTATTTTTAGTTCAGTTTTCTTTCCACGGCTTTGTTGATGTAAGCAAGTGTATTTTGGATAGATTTTTTATCATCCATAGAAGGTTGAAAAGGGAAAGTGATGCCGAGGGTGGTAATTGGTAGTTGGATTTTTTTTGTTTTCCTTATAGCTTTTTTTGGGTAGATGATACCAGCACAATCTGTTATTGAGTGGGCTACCGATAAATTTTGATCGTTCTTGCAAAATTATTGCGTTGAAATTGTATAAAGAATGACCTCGGTCATTTCTATTTCTGATTATTATCATTGTTTCAATTAAGGAGTTTTTGTCTTTAATACGTATATTTCTTTACGAAATTGGCGACTTGACGAATAGGAGAAGTAATACTCACTAAGAATAAATTTTATGATTTTTGATAATTGTTTAGCAAAGGCATTACTGAAAAAGTGCATTATTTTCCAGCATGGAAGATATACCCGCGAATTCACAATTGTTCCTGTAAAAATATTTTTTTTTATAAATTAAACAAGAAGAGGAAGTATTGCTTTAATATTAACCATAGATTCATCAAAAGGTCTTAGCGACCTGTTTTGAAGTACGGTGGACAATTTTCTGAAATCGAATTTATCCTTGAATTTTGAAAATGAATTCCTAACCATAGTAAGCAATTCATGTTCATCGATTACTTCATCAAAATCTATTACATAAGAATCTTCACCAACATAATTCAGGATTAGTTTATTTTCAAAAGTGAAACGACAACTAAACCTGAAGGCAATTCCTTTTTTTGTGGAAGCTCTTTTTTTCTGGACATCCAGTATAGTCAGTTCATCAATAAATTCTTTATCGTCTATGGCTCTCCCAGGAGGATAATAATGCCATTCTGTAACGATAAGGTTTGTTTGTTCGATCATTAGATTCATTTTACGGGCAGGAGCCCGGTTTCCTGGCCTGATTTCCCGGAAAATTAATACTAAAATTATTCAAATGAATAATTCTTTTGCCTGGATATTAAAATACGAGGTTGATTGTTGAAATGATTTAGAAAGAAAAATACCCGTAATTTAAGGGATATGGTTACCTGTTTTGATGATAGGTTACATATTAAATATCCTATGGTCAAAAAATAATTTATCATCTTTGGATATTACAAAATAACATGGGAAATAATTTTTTCGCATACATCCAACAGTTAGAACTAATGGCTTTTTTTTCGGGGTTTACTTTATTGTATGCAGTAATTTTGGTAATTCCTGAAAATAAAAAACCGGGAAATAATTTTAAAAACCGGATAGTATCAATTTTGCCTTTATCCTATGCACTGATAGGTACTTTATACCTGGGACTTCAATTAAAGAATTTATATCTTAGTTATTCTATCGGAAATACAGGAATGGCTATTCATCATCCTTACCTGATGATATGGGGACTTCTCTCAATACTTTTTTGGATACCGTTATTTAGAAAAAAAGTGTGGCTAACATTACTCCATAGCCTGGTATTCTTCTTCATTTTAGTAAAAGATATCATCCTGCAAATTGGCTCACCAGTTGATGAGAATATTTTAAAGAATGATATGAGAATATATACTGTCAGCTTTCTTTTAAACCTGTCAGCCTTCATCCTTATAGCATTGTTATATTTCTTTTTTCTACAAAATAAAAAAAGGATTTAAATAATGATGAGTGTTTAATTTTCTTTTCAATTTTTATCCCATCAATTTCTCCGGTCTTTTTACGAATACAATTAATGCGTTTATTCGATTTTATTTTCATCGCCCCCGGTAATTTATTTCTTACAACGTAGAATAAGCCAGCTTTACTCTTTAATGATATGAGTCACTGATACGGCTGACAAAGGTCAGCAGATTGCAATCGCGGCAAATATAATTTTGTGCTCATAATTAATTGTTCATTTTAAAAACATTATATGAAACTGTTTAACAATAAAACGCTCCTGTTAATAGCCATCATCTTAGTCAGTGGTTATGGATATATGGCAAGTTGTACTCACAAAGATTTGGTTATGCCTGAACAGGCAACAGGCACTGTCACCATTAATCGTGGCAGCGGTAATTTTCTTCCAGGAACCGAAACGATAGGAGACACCTCCCAATGGAAAATGGACCAGGTGCATTCAAGTGTATTATGGTCAGGTGGTTACCTGCAAACGGGCGCTTTGCTCACCGGACGTTTTAATATGTTTGGATTGAATAGTGTGCCTGCTTCTGCAAAACAATTATATGTTACCACAGGTCAGCCCGTGTTGGATACCTCCTGGGCTTTTAATGAAAATGACCCGACAAAAACTTATTTCAGCGGCTATGTTCAAATGAATACCTCTAATACAGGAGAGCCCGGTAGAGATGGCGGATGCTACCTGGGATTTGTTGCTGCACCAAAATTAATTTCGGGCAAACAAAATTTGGCGGACTCTAACCTTGCTGTTATCAGAACTACCAAAGTGGAGCTTGATACTAAAAGCCCGGGCTATATAGTCACAATGGTAATGACGTGGAAAGGCCTGCTTGCCGCACCTCATGACACCACCATTAACGGAACACTTTCTTATGTCAAAAGATCAACAGTTGGTGCAGGTACTACTTCTGCTTACGATCAGTTTGGCTTGCAATTAAACTTCCAGTTCAACTGCAGATCCTTCGGTATCACCACTACAGAAATATCCGACATTATTTCAGTCCAGTGCAACATGAATTTTAATAATAAATAATCACCCAAAAATTTAATTATTATGAAACGATTATTAATATACGCCGGGCTGTTATTGTTTATGGTTTTTGGTCTTATCAGTTGTTACAAAGATGTGATTCTCCCGTCTGTTGCCTCGACCAAGCCCGCTCAATATGTAAGCTTTAGCGGAGACCTTCAACCCATTTTTACTACTGATTGTGCTTTATCCGGTTGCCATGTGAAGGGATCCCAGGTGCCATACTTAACTCCTGACGTTTCTTATCAACAACTTTTGGGCGGGTTTGTCAATACCGTTAAACCCCAACAAAGCCAATTATATATAATGATAAATGGCAACATGCAAGTACATATTCCAGATGCTACTGACCGGCAAAAAATATATGACTGGATAAGAAATGGCGCTCCAAACAATTAAGTGATCTAAAATTTAATCAAATGAAAAAAATTATTTATAAATCAAAAACGCAACTGATATTTTGCTCTTGTCTAATGGTCTCACTGCTGTTGATGAGTAACTCATCTTTTGCCCAGACTGACAGCACTGCAAAGGTCGCACAAACTGAAGCACCGACGCCCGTAAAACAAAAACCCGTTAAGAATACATTTCGAAGTGTTTGGATTATTGATGATCAAACGGTAATGGTTCCTGTAAAGGGCACTTTGGAAGCTGATATCCAGCACAGGTTTGGGACGGTTGAAAATGGGCCCAGTGATTTATGGGGATTTTTTGGTTCGGCCAATATACGTCTTGGCGTAAATTATGCACCCATTAATAATCTATCTGTGGGGTTTGGGGCAACCAGGAATGGTGGCAATATGCTTTTAGATGGTAGCGCTAAATATGCCCTCTTAAAACAAACAAAAGGAAAATATCCGGTGAGCGTTACCTATTATGGTAACATTGGATATACGACAAAAGCAGATCCCAATCATTTTCTCTATGAATACCAGTCGCAGCGTTGGTCTTTTTTTAACGAGTTAATCATTGCAAGGAAGGTTACTGATAAATTTTCCGTGCAGGTTGCTGCCAGCATATCCCATCAAAATTCGGTCCCCGGCTATTACGCACAAAAGGACACATCAACCTTCGTATATAAAGAACAAAAGTTTAATCTATTTACCGCATCAGTTAGTGCGCGATATGTATTATCGGAGGTAACTTCAATTATTGTTGATTATGATCAACCCCTTACCACATTCCCAACTGATAACCCTCATCCCAATCTGGCATTTGGCTTTGAGTTTAATACCAGTGGACATACTTTCCAGTTATTTTTAAGCAATTATTCATTATTGAATCCTCAACAGAATAGCCTTTATAATTCAAACAACCCTTTTGGATATAAACAGTCTGATGGTACAAAAGTGAAAGGTGGCCAATACCTGATCGGATTTAATATTACCAGGTTGTGGAATTATTAATCGAAGAGATAACACTTTATTGAACCCTAAATTGAATTTCAGTTCAGGGTTCATTAATTTTTAGGTGCATTTGTGTCATCATGAAAGAAACCAGTTTTTCCGTGAGGTTAGAATTCAAGAATAACAGTTTTTATTTTTTTATAATGAAAAAAAACATCAAATCGTTCCTGCCTGGTTCATTTGCAATACATGGAATGATTGCCCTGTTCCTTTTTACTTGTTCATGTTCTGAAGGCTATAAAAAAAATACGGTACAAGCAGAGATAAGTCCTAAGCCTAAATCTTTAATCATAAAAAAGCCAGGGTCAAGTTTTAATGATACAATCATCGTAAGAGCTAATTCTGCTGTGTTTTACAGTCCTGATTCTATGCAGATGGAAAAAATAAAATCGGTAAATGAGAAAACCATTTTTGACATGCTCACTCACAACTGTCATTACCAGATGGAAAATGCGCGAATAGTGATTAAGAAATACTGGGCCCAATTAAAGATTATTGAGACGTCTACATCCAGGTACCTGCTATTTGAGAAGACAAATAAAACTAAAGTTTGTATTGATCTGAACGACAAGAACGATATATGTGGTTTAATCCTGTTTGACGGTAAAAAAAATCCTGTCCTTGTTGATATGCCGAATATTGATACACAACTTGGTCTCTATTTTTCCAGGTAAATCTGCATGATTAAACCTGTGGTATGATTCCTTTGACGTAATGACCTGAATCACCGGCTCCAATGACTATGGTCATTAAAAAGGGAATATCTCAGATACATCTTGCACTCGAATTTAATATGCCCCTTTGGTAAAATTTTAAATGACTATCTAAAAATCAAATTTTAATTAATAATCTAAAACTAAAAAAATGAAATCAACAGTAGCAATTGCAGTCTTTGTAATCGGATTAATAGCAGCTGGATTCACAATCAAAATGCAGCAGACTCAAAAGCCATGGCCAGTACCCACAGCCGATAAAGCAACGAAAAATCCCGTGCCCAGCAGTGCTGAATCCATTAAAGCAGGAAAAGAATTATGGAGTATGAATTGTAAATCATGCCATGGTACTAAAGGCTTGGGTGATGGTTCTAAAGCAGCCCAGTTGAAAACTGAGCCCGGTGATTTTTCATTGGCTTCTTTTCAATCACAAACAGACGGTGAAATCTTTTACAAGTTATCAGTAGGCCGCGATGATATGCCAGCTTCTAAAAAGAAAATACCAGATGATGAAGACAGGTGGAATCTTGTAAACTTTATCCGGACATTGAAAAAATAATTCTGTTCATGCAGAGGAGCTCGTTTCTTTTAATATTGAATCAAATTATTAATTGATGGCATCTGCATCGATATAGAACTGGCTACTTTACTATTCAATTCAACTTTATGACCATGCAAGAATCTGAAAAATTACCATCAAGAAAAAAATTCATCCTGTGGGGCGCTGCCACTCTTTCTTCAATTTCGGTTTTGAAATTCTTTAAAGCACCTAAAAAGAAAAAGACTGAAACGGTAAAAATGCTAACCCAGGATGGAAAATTGGTAGAAGTAAATATTTCTGCGCTTCCAACGAAAAAGAAAAAAATTACCAATAAAGAATTACAGAACTGGATTAAAAAAGACAAAGTCTGATCAATAAACTTATAAATCATGGATCAAAATAAATCACGTAGAGAATTCCTGGCTGCCGGTATCCTGACCACAATGGCGGTTGCATGCAATAGTAACCATGCTCCCTTTCCGGCAGACGATATAGAACCATCCGGAGAGAAAGTAAAACTGCTTTCGGTAGACGGCAATGTGATAGAAGTGGACAAGGCTTTCCTGAAACCATTGCCACACATGCCTTCCGTAAGTAATGCAGAAGCAAGAAAAGGAATACCCGGGAAAAAATTTGTAATGGTGATAGATCTTTCGCGTTGTAAAAATGTGAAAGCCTGCCAGGCATCATGCAACCATGCGCATCACGTACAGGACGCACAGAACTGGATAAAGATTTACCCTATGCAGGACGCGCAACATGCAGCACCTTACTGGCAACCCACCATCTGTATGCATTGCGATGAACCGCCTTGTGTAAAGGTGTGCCCAGTTGATGCCACCTTTAAACGGGAGGACGGAATTGTATTGATTGATAGTGACAGGTGTATCGGATGCCGCTTTTGTATGGCTGCCTGTCCTTACTCAACCCGGGTATTTAACTGGGGTGAACCTGACCTTCCCGCAGATATTGCCGACAAGCCTTATAATCCAGAAACAAGTCTGCCACAAAAGAAAGGAACCGTTGGGAAATGCGACTTCTGCCCCGACATGACAAGAATGGGCATGTTGCCACATTGCGTTTCCGCTTGCCCTAATGGCGTTTATTTCTTTGGCGATATGAATGAAGATTCGGTTACTAACGGAGCAGAGACTTTTCGTTTCAGCGATCTTGTTAGAGACAAAGCAGGGTACCGTCTTATGGAAGACCTGGGAACGAAACCAAGTGTCTATTATCTCCCAGCGGTTAACAGGAATTTTAAATTTGAAGAAGGCCTTGAAAACGTAAATGCTGAAGACAGTCTGAGAACAAAAAGAATTATTCAAGAAAAATCTTAATAAATGAAAAATTTGCAAAATTTATCTGAGGAGCAAATCACAGCTGATCTATTGCCCCAAAAATTTGGCCGCAGGGGAATGATATGGACTGCCGGATTGATTGTAATATGCTGCATCGGCGCATTCGCTTATATTAAGCAATTAAGAGAAGGCTTGATTGTTACCAACATGGGTGATTATGCTTCATGGGGAATTTACATTTCCAACTTCGTTTTTTTCGTAGCGGTAAGCCTCGTAGGATCACTTATCACTGCAATTTTTAGGCTTTCAGGTGTGCCTTGGCGCACACCACTTACACGTATAGCCGAAATTATAGCAGTGTCCAATATTACATTTGCAGCTCTGATTATTATTGTTGATATGGGGCGCCCCGAAAGGTTGTATTTTTTATTCACACATGGCCGCTTACAATCGCCCATAATGTGGGATGTGATCGTTATCACTACCTACTTTTTTCTCAGCTTGCTATTATTATATATTACACTGATCCCGGATGTTAGGATCATGATCTCACTGAAAGATAAGTTGGGCAAGCCCTTTTCAAAATTATACAAATGGATGGCTTCCTTTTGGCAACGCACAGAAGCCCAGGAAAAAATACGGAACAAAGCTATCACCATACTTTGTGTTACCATTGTACCCGTGGCATTTTGCATTCACACGGTAACCTCGTGGTTGTTTGCAACAACCTACAGGCCTGGCTGGGACAGCAGCAATTTCGGGGCTTATTTTGTGTCGGGTGCTTTTCTCGTGGGTGCCGGTGCAGTAGTCGTAGCCATGTTTGTATATCGTCGCGTGTACAAACTGGAGAATTACATTACAGACAATCATTTTGACAAGATGGGCAAAATAACGGTGATGCTTGCGTTGTTGTATTTGTATTTTAATGTAAATGAATTCCTGGTGCCGGCCTTCAAAATGAAAGAGGAAGAGAAGGCTTATTTAAATGGACTTTTTACCGGTGACTATTCAATTATGTTCTGGTTTGCCATTTTGGTGGGAATGATCATACCTATATTGGTTCTTATTAATAAAAAAGGGAGGAAGCCGATGCCCATGTTTATCGTAGGTGTAATGATCGTTGTAGGTGCATGGTTTAAAAGATACCTGATTGTAACGCCAACAATGCTTCATCCACTTTTACCAAAGTATAATTCGCCGCTAAGGTTCAATCATTACTTTCCCAGCTGGGAAGAATGGGCCATTACGATCGGCTCCATGGCGGGTGTCTTGCTGATCATTACTTTACTTACAAGAATGTTTCCGATTATATCAATTTACAAAACATTGGAAGATAAACACGCAATAACCAACAAAAATGAAACAACTAAACAATATGAAAGCACTTTACAAGTGTCTTAAATTAGTTATTTCCCTGGTGTTACTATTGGGAATATCTATTGATAACATACAGGCACAGGACTCTGCGGTATCTAAGACACAATTGAGCATAAGTTACTTCCTGCCTGCAAACAAAGTTCCATACCTGGAAGTAAATACGAAGAAAAAAGTAGGACGAAAATTTGAACCCGTTAAAAATATTTCGGTGGATATTTACTTTAGTGAAGCTGAACCAAATAATCTACTGGGAAATGTGATTACAGATAGTAGCGGAAAAGGAAGAATAGGTCTACCGCCTTCTTTTAAAAATAACTGGGATTCGCTTAATGAATTTAAATTTTTGGCACAGTCTGAACCACGCTCCGGACAGGAAGTTTTAAGCGCCGATATTACCATAAAAAAAGCAATTCTTACCGTTGATACGACCTCAGCAGATGGAACAAGAATGGTAACTGCAGAACTGAAAGAAAAAGATGGTGATAACTGGGTGCCCGTTAAAGGTATTGATGTGAAACTTGCCGTGAAGAGAATGGATGCTAATTTATCAGTAGGCGATAAAGACTTTTATACTTCTGATTCTACGGGGGTTTCAAGCGCAGAATTCAAAAGGGATTCTATCCCTGGCGATCAAAAAGGAATTATTACGCTGGTTGCTGAGGTGGATGATAACGATACCTATGGCAACCTGGTGACCGAAAAAGAAGTTGACTGGGGGAAAGCAATTGCACCTCAGAAAGATTTCTTTGCTCAAAGATCATTATGGGCTATACGCAGTGAAGCACCGATCTGGCTGCTCTTTACAGTTTGGGGCATTGCTATCGGTATCTGGGGAACTATTATATACCTGGTATTCCAAATCCTGAAAATAAAGAAACTGGGGAGTATAGGTTCCGTCAAAGAAAATTTATCTTAATACGGAAGTATGTTTTAAGTTTAATTCGATCTAAAGCTTAAATACCTTCTGCCACGAAGCGGCCATTGTCTGCAGGTTGAATAAATTATTTAAAGTTTATAAACTTTAGATGAAAGAATAGCGCCTGGTGTCGTTTAGCCAAAATAGAGGCAAAATGAAAATCATAATTATTAATAGAATAAATCGTTTAAGTCGTGAATACCTTTTGATAAATGGGGTCACTCTTAACCATTCTTTCTAGAAGGTTGTGAAATATAGTTTTATCAAATCCCCGTCTGTTAAAGCGATAAAAGAATTCATTCAGATACGC
>DATCFI010000080.1:0-5812 GCA_036509585.1 Hanamia sp.
GGACGTTCAAATGCGAGTATCACGCCTGAGACTAAATTATTGACTATCGTTTGTAAACCAAAACCAATACCTACACCAAGGGCACCAATCATTATGGAAATCCTGTCTAATGGAATTCCTGCTGCGGCTACTGCTATTAAAAACCCAACTGTCCAAATAGCCAGCCGGATCAGCAGGATTACTGAATTTAAGCTGCTTCGCTTACCGGTAACAACTGTTTTATCATACCCAAAGAAAAACCTTATAAATCTTGCTATCATTGCGGAAATCCAAATAATTAAAATGAATATGGCCACGCTGGCATAATCAAATTTATAATTCCCTATGGCCCTGGGTTGATTGAAAAACATGGAAGTAAATTTCACCATCCCGGTATAAAGTGTGAGATCACGGATAAATGCGATCACCCAAACCAATGATACTAAAAACCATAAATATCGCCGGATTCTGAATTTCAATTCTTTGAAATTAATAAACGCTGAAAACCGGCTATCGCGGTAGGCTTCTGTTTGTAGGAAAATCTCTTCTAACAGGATCGTACAAAATACCTTTAAAGTAATTCCAAATATCAAACATTGAATGGCGCTCTCACCTAAAATTTTCGCAAGTGATAAACGGCCTGTTAGATTAAATGCAATAGATAATATGACCTGTAACAATGTAAAAATTAATAAAACTTTTGTTGCAGGCGATTCTTCAATTTTAATGAAGATCTTATTTCTGCTAAAAATAATTTTCAGGCAAACAAAAGCCAACAGAACACCAGCTATTAACAACCACCAACGCTCGCCAAATGCAGTTTCGAGCAATATGTCATCAACTGCATAAAACATCCACAACAGGCATAAAAGCGAAAATAAAATTTTAGATTGTCTCGTTAAAAATGGGAAAATCAAAAAGCAAAGTGAGGCCAAACGAAGCAATTCGAAGATATGCAGGAAAGGCATAGGCGGGTTGGCAAAGAACAACGGAGTATACGTAAAAAAAGCCAGCAGGTTACTTACAAATACACTTCTTTTCAAAAAATTAAGCTGACCGAAAACACTATCAGCATCTTCGATTTGACCTACCCGGCGCATATTTGACCGGCACCATAATTGCATAAAGATGAGTAATAACAACCCTGCTATAATCAAACTGAATTTGCCTGACATATAAATAGCAATAATCTTATAAGAAATTTGCAAACCATTGACAATAGCCTGTTCAAATGAAAGTGGATATTGATCCTTTTTAGTATTAAATAATGGCGGTTCCTCCTGCAACCACATATTGGTCTTTTTGGATATAGTTAAATAAACCATATCGGAAACAATATCATTTGCCTGGAATAAACTAACAGAAACCCGGCTGCGTAATAAATTCACTTTTGCGAGGGTCAGTTTTTGCAGGGTATCTAAATCTTTGCCTTCGGTAAGTACGTCGTGTATCTGGTCACTAAGTGCGGAGTCGGATACCAATTGCGTAAGAGCCGAGTCGCTGAGTATCTTTTTTATAGTCTTCCCGCTACTTGTTAACTGGTCGTTGTAATCCGTAAGGAGCGCTTTATAGTCAGTTAATTTTTTTGAGGTTTCTCCCAATAATATGGTGGCACTGTTCAGTCCCCGAAGGTTCATACTTTGCCCTTTTTGCTCAAACCTTAATTTAAAACCATCTAATCTTTTTTCAATAGCCGGTAAAGCGCTTTTAATAGGATCCAGGTTGAAGTTGCGGCTGAGCAGAAAATTATTCCGGTCTATCGTATATGTATATGACGCTACCTTATTTACCAATTCAGGTATCAGTGTATCATTCAACGTCCGGATTTCTATAGAATGAGGCCTTACATAGGGGTGATACTCCCGAACTTCATGTTTCTTTTTTTGTGCAGAAGCAGCAATTGCAATGAATGTGAATATACCTGTAAACAAAAATATCCGCAGGCATTTTTTACAAATATTCATTGTAATCATATAGCTAATCTCTGTTTTTTGCAATCAGTATGTTTACAAAATATTTTAGATGTATTCTTCATTTTATATTTTAATTTTAAAATAATATTTTCCTCCGCATTACTCCAATATCCCTGGTATTACAAGGAATTATTCCTTTTCTTCCTGCGTCGAATGTTCTTTTTTATTTCTTCATAAAGAAGAACCAAAACTTATAGCATCAGTCTTATTATTTGAAATTGTAAAACATTGCGGGATAAATTAGCAGGTCAAAAGTAGTACTTCCTTTTAATCATTTATAGACTATTTAATTTTTCCCCGTAAAGAATTTTCTACTATTTTCAAAGAACAAACATTGTCTTGTCCTAAAATAGGTTTACCCAAAAAAAGTGTAAAAATGGAATATCAAACCTATTAATCCCTTAATTTTCTTCTTCTGTTTTTGAGCAGTTTTCCTTAAAATTGTCGGAATCAGGATTTACAGGATGAAAAGATTAGCAGGATTATTAAAATCATTATATTCTGTAAAAAAGACATAAATTGTATAGGCCGCGAAAGTCAAGCGTCCCGGCCAGGCGGAATGAAAATCCTACTTATTTGTGGGTTTACTGTAGATTATTATCTGAACAAGGATTTACGGGATAAAAAGATTAGCAGATTAATTACATCCCAAAATCCTGTAATTCTGAAAATCCTGATTCTGACAAAATGATTTTTCTAAGCCCCTACCAATGACGTAAAATGGAAGATTGCAGTTTTTATTAAACATTTCACTTCTTATAAATCCTGAATTTCATCCCATAAATCTTTCCACTCCCCACCCATCACCGCCATCCCAACCCTGGCGCCACATGCTCCAGGATAGCCTTTAATACATGCACATTATAATCTACACCTAAGGTATTGGGAACAGTCAGCAAAATTGTGTCTGCTTCCTGGATAGCCTCATCTTTTGCCAGTTCTTTAATCAGCTGATCGGGTTCTGCAGCATAGCCTCTTCCGAAAATCGCGCGCCTGTTATTTTCAATATAGCCGATTTGATCCTGTCCGCGGGCATCCTGGCCAAAATAATAATGGTCCTGCTCGTTTACCAATGCAAAAATGGAGCGGCTTACCGACACACGTGCTTCGCGTCGGTGCCCTGCTTTTTTCCAGGCTTCTTTAAAAAGCCTGATTTGTTCTGCCTGTTGTATATGAAATGGTTTGCCGCTTTCATCATATTTGAGGGTCGAGCTTTGCAGGTACATTCCTTGTTCGGCGGCCCACACAGCGGTGGCATTGGAAGCTGCTCCCCACCAGATACGGTCGCGCAGCCCTTCGGAATGCGGTTCCAGGCGCAATAATCCCGGAGGATTAGGAAACATGGGAGTAGGGCTGGGCGGCGCAAAACCGACGCCCTTTAACTTGTCGAGAAATTCCAGTGCTTTGCGTCGCGCCATGGCTGCGTCATCTTCGCCTTCAGCCGGTTCATACCCGAAATAACGCCAGCCATCAATCACCTGTTCCGGCGAGCCTCTGCTGATGCCCAATTGCAACCGGCCACCGGCAATTAAATCAGCGGCTCCGGCATCTTCCACCATGTACAAAGGGTTTTCATAACGCATATCTATAACTCCGGTACCAATTTCGATGGTGTTGGTTTTGGCGCCAATAGCAGCAAGCAATGGAAACGGAGAGCCTAACTGCGCAGCAAAATGATGTACGCGGAAATTGGCACCATCCAAACCGATTTCTTCTGCGGCAACAGCCAACTCAATTGACTGAAGCAGCGTATCGCTTGCAGACCGGGTTTTGTAGGAGGGATGGTTGCCCCAATGCCCAAAAGATAAAAATCCTATACGTTTCACTTCTTATTTTTTTAATGTTTTGCAATGAACCTTTACCACTTCATTTTTATTTCTTCGAAATTAGGATAAAAAATGTGAAAGGGCGCCGGGCTGGTTTCATGCCCTATGGATCGCAGTTTTTAGGATGGGCTCGTCCAGGCCGCGGAAGGCCGCGCCCCAGCCGGGCAGAATGAAAATCCGCGTTATTTATTCCTTTACTGTTTCTGACAGAAGTTTCCTGTTCTATTTATCTTTTGGAAACATTGCCTCTAATACATCATAATGAACCACCAAATTTTTTGTCTTATAGTTTTCGGCCAATTGCATCAACGCTTTATAAGCCTGTTCTGCAGAGGGTTTAGGAGCTTTGCCTTTCCAGTATTCAATAAGCGTCGCATAACTTGCCGGCATCTTTACTTCAAAAGGATTATTCACTCCTATCTTTTTCAATGGCCACCAGCACCAGCCAATATCATGGCTTTCCATTAACTGAATAGCTTCCCGGTACCATTCATTATTATTTTCCCCGGATTCTCCCAGCCACAACGGAACATTGTATTTATCCCTTATGTCCATAAATTTTTGAATAGAAGCTACATCGTTTTTATTCCAATATTTATGAAAACTTACTACAAGGTTTTTATCCCACGGAGGCAGGATACCTGCATAATTATTCGCCCAACCATTTCCTTCAATAAAAATAATATGGTTGGCATCTACAGAACGGATGGCTGTTGTAATATCAATTAATAGATTTCTCAAAGGCGCGTTTCCGGTATCGTTTGTTCCATGGTCTTTTTTATCATCCGGATGTTCGAAAGACCAGTTTGGCTCGTTCAGTACATCGTAGCCGCCAATCCATTTTTCATCTTTATAACGCTCTGCAAGATTTTTCCATAAGGCAATTGTTTTTTCGCGATTGGCTTCGCTTTGCCACAGAGAAGGTTTCGTAGAATCGCGGTCGGCGATGGGAAGGTCGTGGCCTTCTCCACCTGGCGCAGCATGCAGATCGAGTATAAGGTAAACCTCATCTTCCTTACACCATTTCAAAAGGCTGTCGGTAAGTTCAAAACCTTTTTTGAGCCAGGTATTTTTTCCTTTTTGAGGTTCTTTATCTGCCGGCAAAGTAAACAGATCGTAATGCATCGGCAGCCGGATAGAATTAAACCCCCAGGCTTTTAATGAATCCACATCAGATTTTTGCATCGCATTCTTTAACCATGCATCATAAAAAAGGTTTGTTTTTTCTTTCCCAATCAACTTTTCGATTTTAGATTTTATGCCTTGTTGATTTACTGCGATGCCTGATAGTTTCAACATATACGGCTCCTGCAGCATCCAGCCGCCGAGCCCAATGCCTTTTAATAAGACGGCTCCGTTGTCATTTACAATTTGTTTTCCATCAACCCGCAAAAAGCCCTGGGCTTTTATTTGCGGGCAAAAAGAAATGATACATAAAAAGATGAATAGCTGTTTTAGTAAAGTAACAATTTTCATTTAAAGAATTTTTTAATTTTATTTCTAATAATGATTTACCAGGCTGGTGTTAATCAGGATGTTTCAAAGTTAATAATAAAGGTTGCCAAACCAAGAAGGTTTTCTTCTTGCCAGCAACGTCTCACGCTAGTGGACGTTGCGTATCGTTTTCTTTCCAGCAACGTCTCACTCTAGTGGACGTTGCGTATCCGTTTTCTTTCCAGCAATGTCTCACGCTAGTGGATGTTGCGTATCAATTAATCCATTACTTTTATAGATGCCTGTTCAACAAACGATACCTTTTGAAGAAGGAACTTTCTTCATTACTTTTACCTGTTATAAATGGATGAACCTGATTGAAACAACGGAGAGTTATAATCTTGTTTACAAATGGATGGATCATTTAAAATCAAAAGGGCATAAAATAATCGGATATGTTATTATGCCTAACTGTAGGCTTCCCCTTTTTAGTACATATCTAAAGTAGACTTTTTAATTGATTTTTGGATACAGGCTGGTGGACGGAATGAAGCGGAGGCGTAGCCGAAGCGTAATGTAGTCCACCAGCCTGTATGGTTT
>DATCFI010000081.1:0-59161 GCA_036509585.1 Hanamia sp.
GGCCGGACAAACGCGCGGAGCGATCGGGTTGTCCTTGAATTTTTTGTTTCTTTTTTGTTCAAGCAAAAAAGAAAAAGAATCAGAACTATGATTGAATTGTATTTGAAAGATTGTAAGCACTCACGATTTAAACGCCTAATTCTAAAAATTAAACTGAGATATTTAGAAAGACAATGAGCTAAAGTACATTATTGGAAGTGGGAGTTTGGGAAGGTTGGTGTTAAAGGAAATATAAAACACCTTATTTATTTCTTCACTATACAAATCACTTCTTCAAAAATATCATTGATTCAAAAGATTCACTGGTAATATAATTTCCCAACGGTTGTAACCGCTTCCTCCGTAAAGATCGTTATCAAGCAATCTGCTATATCTTATTCCAAAGGAAACGCCTACCTCGTTCCACCATTTGGTGTCAAACATAATTTCAGTACCTGTGGAACGAAACGACTCGCCATAGGGCGTTTTGTGTTGATCAAAATCGTGCCCCTCGGTATCGTCATAAAATAAATTGGCGCGAACTCGTAACAGATAAAAAATGTTTGCAAAACCCCAGTCAGGCAAGGCTAAAGGCAGTTGATAATTAATTCCCCACTTATACATTTTATAAAAGTTGACTGCCTGATATCCTCTTGAAAAAGGAAAACTGCTGGAGAAGTTAATCTGGTTCAAACTATCTTTTTGAAGATAGGCCAAATTCAGTGAGGTGCTGTGAGTTTTGAAAAATCCGGGAAAATAAAAATTACCGTTTGCCATGTATTGAAAGCCATCGTATTTGATTAAAGGCAGCTTATAAGAAAGCGAAAAGGTTTGCGCAAAGCGTGGAAAGATTTGTTGTTGCGCCTGCTGTATTTGGTGACTGAATGATATAAAATTGCTGCTATATGCGTATGTTTGGTTACCCAACGTATCGCTATATTTTCCTTCGAAAGCAGATTGGCTATAGACAGCTTGCGAACCAAAATTTAGGTTCGTGAATGACCTTCCTTTGCTGAAGTTGAGTGGAATATTAAATCCTAAGTAGGGTTGAAATTGGTTAAAATGAATTAGGTTTTCATGATACAAGGCACTTCTGTCAATAAAATAATTTACGCCCGCCGAAAGGTAGGGAAACCAACCGGCATAAGTGGTGCTGAAACTTAGCTCTTTATATTTTTCTGCACGGTCATATGTAAACGCAACTGCCGACTGAAGTGTATTTAAAATATTTTCACTCACCAGGCTCAATGTATAGACAGGATCATCCACGGATGGTTCGAGGCTGTGAAAATTAAAAAGTTGAAAACTTTTAGAATATTTTTCTATCGCAAAAGTGTCATTAGGGACCGAGTATAATAAATGGGCGTTGGTTTTACCAGTTGCTGCGATGCCAAAATTGGGCGTTACTTTTTCGAGTTGTGCGAATGGGATTTCCTCAAAGTGTAATGATTGCTTCTTAAATTGCTGCATCCTGTATCCTTCTGACGTAAAGGAACTCCAAACGATGTGTGAGTCATTCACAGACACTTGATATTTCCCCAAACCTTGTTCGGTATCTGTTTCTATTCGCCATAATTTTTCATCCTGAAATGTGTAGGCAAAGAGCTCGTCATTTCTTCTGTAAGCGTAAGAGAAGTAAAGTGTGTCATGAAAAAAGCTTGGAAATCCGATCACATTGAAAGTAAATGGAAGCAGGTATTTTGTTCCCATATTAGCCAGGTTAATCACCTGGAGCGACATTTTCCCCTCAGTGTTTCTTACTGTCGAAACTATTTTATCATTCCCAATAAATTTGGGATAAGTATAAAAAAGGTGATTCGGATTTTCAAACTCGTAAAGCACCTTCCCCGAACGGGAATCCAAGAATTGAAGGTTGTCCTTTCCCGAAGATGGTTCATGCACCACTACAATTTTTTGACCGTCATTACTTATGTCCGGAGAAAAATATTTTCCTTCTTTTGTTAGCGTTTGTTGGTGCCCGTTAGTAACATCCAGAATTTGCAAATTGCTATAATTACGATAGCCCCATCGTATATCCGGACGAAAGGATGAATAAACTATTTTGCCGTTTCGATAACTGAAGTAAGGATAAAGTGTGTAATCCTGTGTCCTTATTTTTTGTTGATCACCATTCGGTTTCTGAATCACAAACTCCGGAATTTCTTTATAAGAACTTTTTACAAAAATCAGGGAACCATCTTCTCTAAAAGATGGAAACTCTTCATTGCGAAAAGCTCCCAAATTGCTTCCGGCCTCCGCCTGCCCCTCCAAGGGAGGGGAGTTGAACTCTTTCGTAAAAAAATTAAGCGCGTTGTTTCTAAAAGTAACAAAGTCAACGCCGGCATACTTTTTTACCGCATGTTGGAAAGGATAGAACACGCTCTTATACGCTGCCGCGTCGTGCGTAACATTTTTCCAAAAATCATCTCCATATTTTTCTCGTCCGTAAGAGACCAACATATAGCCGAGTGGATAATGGTCCGGGACAAAATCTTTAAGCGAGCCGTTTCTCAGTTTCATCCAACTGTAGTTTTTTCCTGCTTTCCAAAGCGAACGATATCCCCCGTAAAAGAACGGAAGGCTTCCGCGCCCCTGCTTGCTCAGGTTGGTTTCATTAAAGACTGCATCGCCTTCAAACAACCAATTGGGTATTGCCGCATTATTGGCCAGCGCCTGGCCTTCTTGCCCAAAGAGAACGCTCATTACTTTGGAGAGGCCGACATTAAAATTATTGTATTGCTCCACGTGGCGGTATTCGTGAATCGTAAGTTGGTCGGGCCATGGAAGACTGCCTATCTCAAAACTATTTTGATTGGGTGTTAAATAAAATTCACTTCGGAATGGCCCCAACCCTACATAAGCATTAGCGACCGTAGTATGATTGTGAAGAACCAGGTTGATTTTTTTGGATTTAGTTCCGATCGTTTGTTCCGTGGGGTCTTTTATGAATGAAATAATATTGGTAATTCTTGTCGCAACCGAGTCAAGTCCGGCCGGAAAAATAATCCTTGAATCAGGAGTATTAATCTGTTTCCACTTTACGGATGAAGGTTCTCCTCCAAAAACCTGCGAAAATGATTTCGCAGAAATAAATACAGAAATAAAAATCAGGAAAACTTTTTGCAAGCGGTACATAGTTAATTTTCAAAGTTAAAGATAGCAAAATGTTTAATGCCCATTCTTTAAATTGGATGTCATAATCTTTATCTTGCAACTGATGAAAATGTTTGTTTTTGATGACAAAAGCTGACGTCCTTTTACTTAAGTTTTGTAGTTGCACGACCGAAGCGCAATGACAATTTTTATAAGTTATTTTCGTTGTTTGGTCATAAACTAAATCTTTAAAAGTCACAATTGAATCTTAAATGATAAAATATATTTCCTTATTCCTTATCGCATCATTTTTAGTTTTCACTTCCTGTAAAAAAAGTGTCAGTCAATCGGTGCTCGAAAAATATTTTAACGATAACGTGATTGGAAAAAATTGTACAGTCACGCTCGCTATTGATAGCACGGGCGATATTACTTCCGATTATACCGGGTACATCTTTGTGCTTTTAAAGACTGATTATTACCACGGCCCATTGAAAGCCACGATCGGAAGTAACGGTTATATGGGAACATGGAGCAGTAATGCCGACTATAGCCAGCTCAATATTGCTTTGCCCGATTCTATTCCCGAATTTCAATTCCTTTCACGTAGCTGGCGTTTTACCAAAAAAGGAAATCCTACCATGGAATTGGCGCCATGGGGAACTACCGAGCCCTATGTGCTGCACATGACTAAGCAATAATGAATGGCGAGTGGCGATGCGGATTTCCGTACTGTGATTCATCCTGAAACACTTCGAATAAAAAAACCGGATATTTCTTCATTTACTGTTGTATGATGGTTTCTTCTGACAAAATTAAATCCAGCTTTCGGATTGCTTCTCTTCAGCGCTTTCTTTTCTTGGTTCTTATCTTTACAAAAAAGGGCTTAAAATGAAAATTAAAGAAATCACAGATTATCTTGAAGGTATCGCTCCGCTTAGCTTGCAGGAGAGTTATGATAATGCAGGACTCTTAACAGGTTCTGGCGACATGCAATGCACCGGAATTATTACTTCGCTGGATGTTACAGAATCTGTTGTTGAAGAAGCGATTCAAAAAAAGTACAATTTGATTGTTGCGCATCATCCGATTATTTTCAAAGGACTAAAAAAGCTAAACGGCAGAAATTATGTGGAGCGCACGATCATTTCCGCCATAAAGAATGACATCGCGATCTATGCCATTCATACTAACCTGGATAATGTTATTGATGGGGTGAACAGAAAGATAGCAGAAAAGCTTGGCTTGCAAAATTGTATTGCTTTGTCTCCAAAAGAAAGCACTCTTCAGAAGTTAGTCACTTTTTCTCCGTTAGAAAATGCAGATGCCGTTCGAAATGCATTATTCCAGGCCGGTGCCGGTGCAATTGGAAAATATGATGAATGTAGCTTTAATGTAGAAGGTGTGGGAAGTTTTAAGGCCAAAGAAGGAAGTAATCCTTTTGTTGGGCATATTGGCGAAAGGCACCATGAAAGCGAGGTTAGGATTGAAGTGATTTTCCCTTCATTTTTGCAGGGCAAAGTGATTGCCGCGCTTAAAGAAGCGCACCCATATGAAGAAATAGCCTATTATGTACACTCGCTTGAGAATTTGCAGCAAGGGGTGGGAAGCGGTTTGGTTGGTGAATTGAAAGAGGGTATTTCCGAGGGGCAATTGCTGGCCACCCTTAAATCATCATTTGGTCTTTCCGTTATAAAACACACGCCTTTTCTATCGAAACCTGTTACCAAAATCGCGGTTTGCGGCGGCGCCGGAGTTTTTCTTTTGCCCAATGCTATTGCAGCTGGCGCACAAGCATACATTACGTCCGATATCAAATATCATGAGTATTTTGATGCTGACAGAAGCATTTTGCTGGCAGATATTGGCCATTACGAAAGTGAACAATTTACTATAGAACTTTTAACTGAATTTTTACAGCAAAAATTCCCTAACTTTGCCGTCCTTAAAACGGAAATGAATACTAATCCGGTTAAATATTTTATATAGCCGGGTGTTGGCCACTCTCTAAAATAAAAAATCATTACATTATATGGCACAGGTTAAAGAATATTCTGTAGAAGAAAAATTATCTTCTCTAATAAAACTCCAGAAAGTTGACAGCAAATTAGATGGCCTTCAGATCTTAAAAGGTGAGCTACCTATTGAAGTGAGCGATCTTGAAGATGAAATAGCTGGACTGAACGCGCGTCAGAACCGTATCGAAGAAGAAATAAACGGCATTCAGCAATTTATTGAAGAGAAGAAAACAATCATAAAGGAATCTGGCGATTTGGTTAAAAAATATGAGAAGCAAAGCGATAATGTAAAAAACAACCGCGAGTTCGAAGCCATTAATAAAGAAATGGAAATGCAGACGTTGGAAGTAAAATTGGCCGAAAAACATATTAAGGACGCAACCGAAGATCTTGCAACGAAGGGATCGCAACTGGAACTGGCAAAAAAAGCGATTGGTGCAAAAGAAACCAACCTAAAAGGTAAAAAAAGTGAGCTTGAAAAAATAATTGGCGAAACAGATAAAGAAGAAAAACACTTTAAAAAGCTGGAAGAAGCCGCCAGGGCCGCTGTTGACGAACGGCTTTTGGTCAGCTATGATAAAATCCGAAATAATTACCGTAACGGCCTTGCCGTGGTGCCTGTTGAAAGGGATTCATGTGGCGGATGCTTTAACGCGGTTCCTCCTCAAAAGCAAAGTGAGGTAAAACAAAGAAAGAAAATCATTGTTTGCGAGAACTGTGGACGTATCTTGGTGGATGATGATTTGGAGAGCACAGTGGAGGCTGAATAAAAACCACTTATAGCAAAAAATTAAAGGCGCTTTTTTAAGCGCCTTTTTATCTTTAGGCGATCAAAGAAAACAGCCTATTTTAATTTCCTTCCCTGATAAAATATTCATAATTGAACACTCTGCAAACAATTAACAATTCGTCCAGACTGGTGTGATACACGGAAACAGCTCACTTTTTTGGTTTTTTTGAAAGAATTTTGCTTTTTCATTTTGTCTACTGGATCAACCGGGAATGTTAGAAAAGTACATTTTTATATTTCATTATTATTCATAGTTCAATTGTCCGCCGCACATTTATTTGTTCCAGAAAATATTCATCATGTGATACTGCAATTAGTGTCCCTTTGTTTCTGCGCTTTTTACATCTTCATTTAATACATCTTTTTCTATTTGTTTTTGCAAAGCATAAAAATCGTAATTACCACCATAAATAGTTAGGCCGTGTTTATCCAACTCGCAAATCCTGTTTAAAAGATTTAATAATTTTCTGTCGTGGCTAACAACGATCATACTGAATGATGCGGACTGAATAAAATTGTGCAATATTTGTCTGCCTGTATCTAAATGATTACTTGGTTCATCCAGAAGTACCAGTTCATGTTGATGAACATAAATTCCTGCAAGAAAAACTTTTGTTTTTTGTCCGCCGCTTAAAGTTCCCATTTTCTGATTTAGCTCCAAACCAGTTAAATTCCAGTAATTAAGGGCTTCCATAGAACGTTCTTCTATAGTCCAGTCATCGTTAAGCAAAATGAAATTTTCTTCCGCTACGTTTCCTTCAAGGATTGAGTGTAGTGTTTTGATTTTACCGTCAATTCCCAACGCTTGAGCAATAGTCAAATGATTATACTGACCAAAAATCTGGGGCACATAATAAGATTTTGTATCAAGTAACAGTTGTCCCTCAGAAGGCATCAGCTCCGCTGCGATGATTTTAAGTAACGTAGATTTTCCCGAGCCATTATTACCAACCAAAGCTATTTTATCGTGGTTAATAAGTGTAAGATTAATATTATCGAACAATAAATCCTTATTGGAATGTTTGTGGGAAAGATTTTGCAGAGTTAACATAATTTCTTATTTAAAAGGTAAAAGTTAAAGAGCACACCGCCGGTAGTGCTCTCTGTTTTTGTCTTAAAGAAATTAAATTCTACATTAAATGGATCTTTATTCTTTTGGGGGCTGCAAATATAATAAGGTTTATAAACATAAAAACCAAGTAACTAACACCATAACTACTCTCGATCGTCAAAGAATGAAATATAAGAGAATTTTGGATTCTTATTGATATTTCAAAAAAAAATATTTTTCGGATAACATCCCGGTTTCTCAGAGCACAACTAGCGCCAGGGTTGGTATTGGCGTCCTTATTAAGAAATAACAACCCGTTAAATAATAACAACGAAAATTCGTTTACTTTTAAATAAATCAATCCAATGCAAAAAGCGCTTCTTCTATTTTTATTGATTACCGGTTTTTTACATTCAAAATCTCAATGGTACGATCCTGAAAAAGTCGATCATAAAGCGAATACGATTTATAATCTGGCAATAAACAAGGCACAAAATGGTGATTATGCTTCTTCCATAGCGATGATCAATAAAGCAATAAGTATAGATCCAAAATTTGTAGACGCTTACTTATCACTGGCTGGAATAAATGCACAGATGAAAGACTACTCGTCTTCCGTATCGTTTTTTGAAAAAGCATTCTCTCTTGATTCAATTTATACAAGGGATTATTTTCTTCCCTATTCAATATCTCTCGCAGGTTGTGGCCGGTTTAATGATGCATTAAAAGCTGTCAATTTTTTTTTGATATCCCCGGATATTAATGAAAGAAGTATTAAAGCGGGCGAGTTTAGAAGAAAAACTTACCAATTTGCAATTGATTATGCTAAATCGCATCCAGGTACCGGTTATGTATTTGCTCCGCAAAATCTGGGCGACAGTATTAATACAGTTGACCTGGAATATTTTCCGTCTTTAACTATTGATGGGGAAAAATTCATTTTCACGAGGAGGAGCAATGGAAAGGAGACCTTTTATGAAAGTGATCTTAAGAACGGGGTGTGGTGTGATGCATTCCCTCTTATCGGAAAAATTAATTCACCTGATTTTAATGTAGGAGCACAAAATATTTCGCAGGATGGCGAATGGCTCGTTTTTACAGGATGTAATATCCCCGGAGGTTACGGAAGTTGCGATCTTTACATTTCCTATCTCACCAAAAACGGATGGAGCGAGCCGCAAAATCTTGGGAGAAATGTAAATTCAGAATTCTGGGATTCATCTCCTTCGCTTTCCCCCGATAAAAGAGATCTTTATTTCAGCAGTAGCAGGCTGGGAGGATTTGGCGGTTCCGATATTTGGGTGTGCCATAGAAATGACCAGGGAAATTGGAGTCAACCTGAAAATCTCGGCCCTAATATCAACACAGCCGGCGATGAAGGCACGCCATTTATTCATGCGGATAATCAAACATTATATTTCAATTCCAATGGTTTACCAGGTTATAGTAATAATTCTGATCTTTTTGTAGCCCGAAAATTGGCGGATGGCAAATGGGGTGTCCCGGAGAACCTGGGTTATCCTATAAATACAATAGACGATGAAGGATCAATGATCGTAACAGCTGACGGGAAAACCGCTTACTATGCCAGCGATCAAAAAGATTCGAAAGGCGGACTGGATATTTATAAGTTTGATTTACGCAGTGACATTCGGCCTTTGAGAACCTTATGGGTGAAAGGAAAAGTGTATGATAATAAAACCAAGGCCGGTTTGCCGTCAACGTTGATGTTGACTGATGTAGATACCCGACAAGTGGCAAGTAAAATTCAAACAGATGAAGATGGGAATTATCTCATTACGCTTCCCGTAGGTAAGGATTACGCGTTTAATGTTAACCGCAAAGGATATTTATTTTATTCCGCTAACTATAACATGAGTGGTACTTCTCCCGATTCTGTTTTTACAGCAGATATCCCTCTCGAACCCATTGAAGCCAATGCTAAAGTGATTTTGAAAAATGTATTTTTTGATACTAAAAAAACAGATCTGAAACCGCAATCTGTTGCCGAGCTGGATAATGTAGTAATGCTGATGAATGAAAATCCGAACATGAAAATTTTGATCAGTGGCTTTACTGACAATATAGGAAAGCCTCCAGACAATTTAAAACTCTCTGAGGGTCGCGCTATTGCTGTGGTAGATTATCTCGTGAAAAACGGTATCAATAAAGGCCGCCTGACTTACAAAGGTTTTGGGGAAACCAATCCTATTGCATCTAATGACACGGATCAAGGAAGGGCGCTGAACAGAAGAACGGAAATGAGTGTGGTGAGTAATTAACAATAAACAGTAAGTCCTTTTATTTCTTTTTTTACTGTAGGAAGAGAATCAAAAGGTTAAGACGTAAAGCCTATTTTTGAAGACCACGTAAATGATTGGTTCAGCATTTTTAATACTACAGCAGAGCAACAAATAACTCTATTTTGTATTTTGGAGCAAGCGCTTCGGGGAATATATTCAAAACGCATCTTTAATAACGGTAGGAATAAATGAAGGAATATCTATTTCTGAAGAATGAGATTGTTAAACATAATCAACCTTTCGCTCACAATACATTTCGATTTTATTTTTAAGAACCGCTGGTTTAAAAGGCTTGAGCATATAATCTGTGAAGCCGGCACCAGTGATAAGTGAGTCCATATCATCAAGCAATGTGGCTGTAAAGGCAATCACAGGTACCGTTTTGTTTGTCTCTCTTATTTTTTTCAGTGTGGTATATCCATTCATTTCAGGCATTTCAAGATCCATCAATATCAGGTCAAATTTGTGGTATTTTATCAATTCCAAAGCATGAATTCCGGTGATGGCCTCCTTAACTTGCAATTGCCACTTTAGTAGAAAGCTTTTCAAAATAGAAGCGTTGATCTCGTTATCTTCTACCACTAATACGCGAACCGCTCTGATATCTTTTTTAATAGCGACCGATGGCTCAGATATTATGAGATTGACAATTTGTTTAGGAGCCATTTTAAAAGAAAGCGTAAAGTAAAAACAACTACCCTTGCCTAATTCGCTCTCCACTTTCAGCGATCCTCCCATCATGTTTACCAATTGCCGACTGATTGTTAATCCCAGCCCAGTACCTTCATATTTTCTTTTTAAATCTTCTGAATGTACCTGTGAAAAAGCATTAAAAATTTCTTGCTGTTTATCTTTCGCGATACCGATGCCTGTATCTCTTATTTCAAAATAAAGTTCGATCCGGGTATCCTTCGATTCCTTAATTTTTACTTTAAATTCTACTTTCCCACCTGGCGTAAACTTAAGCGCGTTCGACAGTAGATTTTTCAATACCTGGCTCAGTTTAGTTTGATCACTAACAATTTCGATACTATCAAGTTCTATTTCAGGAAATGATGTTACAAGATCGAGTCCTTGGGTTTGAGACTGGAGAGAAAAAGAAGAACTAATATTCCTGAAGCATTTCACTAAATTGAAAGCCTCTTCTTTTAGCTCCATTTTTTTTGCATCCATTTTACTAAAGTCAAGGAGGTCATTTACGATTCCCAGCATGTGTTCGGAAGAATAGCGTATTACATTCAGGTGGCCTTTAAGACTTTCAGATAAGTCAGGATCAGCTAAAATAACATTTGAAGTGCCTATAATTCCGTTTAATGGTGTTCGAAGCTCGTGGCTCATACTACTTAAAAACCGGGCTTTTGATTTCGTTGCGTTATCTAATTTACTGAGGCTATTCGTTACATCATCCTTAGCTTGCTTTAATGCTGTAGCATCTGAGATACATAGCACCTGGTATTCGCATTCATTCATCTCCTCAGGTAAAATATTTGTATTTACCAGCCCATGAAACCGCTTTTTATTATTAGTAACAAATATCGCTTCGCCGGTCCACCTTTCAGACACCTGGTTCATCAGTAAATCAAGATTAGGGCTATCGCCGGCAAGATAACGCATCATCACCTGGGTCATATTGATCCCTTTTAAATCTTTCTCAGGCGGCAGTTCTAAAAGCACGACCGCCATTTTATTTATCGCAATTAGTTCAAGTGTTTTTTTGGAATAAACGAAACATGCATTTAAAGAGAATTGAAAAACAGACTCAAAAAAATCATTTTGGGTGGGCTGATCTGATTCAGGCTTTAGGAGAAAAAGTTTTTTTAGCTTTAATAGAAACCCATTTTTCAAAATATTTAGTTTTAGATATATTCATATAACGAATAAATTTTAAATTTATTTAATAGTTTATAGGTAATATAAATTCTGATATTTCGTTATCCTGCTGTTAACGAGATGACCTATGGAAGACAATTGCCTCAAATTTGACTCAAGACTAGATGTCGAGTTTCTACAGAGCATCTATGAAGATGACAAAGAACACGCTTTGATAGTTTTTAATCAATTTTTAAAAATGGCGCCAACCCAAATGGAAGAAATTGAACAAAACTACTCTTCGGGTACGGTTGAATTATTTCGTCAAAAAATACACAAAATAAAACCAGTATTCAGTTTCGTCGGGCTTACCGAATTGACCAACAGAGCAGAAATTCTGGAGAAAAAATGCAAAGAAGTCTCTCACATCTTCGAAGTAAATGATTTATATACAGAATTTAAAAGCTATTACCGAACGTCTTACCCTATTATAGAAAATGAGGTAACTAGATTAACCTGATAAGCCAAAGATCTTATGAAATTAAAAGCCATTATTGTAGATGATGAACCAATTGCCAGAAGTTTCCTTGAGCGCTATTGTCAAAAACAGGGCTCAATTGAAGTAATGGGATCCTTTCCCGATTCCGAGAGCGCTCTGAATTATCTCACCTGCAATGAAATAGATATTCTATTTCTAGACGTCGAAATGCCCGGCGACACAGGATTTGTACTGTTAGACAAACTCCAGTATATGCCTAAGGTAGTTCTAACCACATCAAAGACAGATTACGCGTTTGACGCATTTCAATACCATGTAACAGACTATCTGAAAAAACCAATTCCCTACAATCGATTCGAGGACAGTATCAATAAAATAACTGAATCGTTTAAAAACACAACCGTTGAAACTAACACGGAAGACATCTTTATTAAAACGGATGGCAAATTCATAAGGCTTAGCTACCAGGATATCTTATATATTGAAAGTATGGGTGATTATGTAAAATATTTTACACTGGCCAAGCATTTCCTGACGCACAGTACCCTAAAAGCAGTTGAAGAAAAAATGAACCCAAGGCAATTTCTAAAAGTTCATCGTTCCTTTATCGTAAATATGAGTAAGATCATAGACATTCAGGACAATACGATTGTAATTGACAATAAAGTGATTCCAATAAGCAAGGCATTAAAATCAGATGTTATGGGACGAATAAATGCTATGTAATCACTCTTAGAGTTATAGTTCTATTCTACGAAGATTTCTTCAACCCCCATTTTTAGAACCCACTTCCAAAAATATTTGGTTGACATCAGACGACACTTATCAAACGCAATCCATCGTTCTTATAACAAGATCCGCAGTTCTATAGTAAAGGGATCTACCTACCGTAGGCAGGCAAATAATCGCCATTCCTCTTTATCATACTTGTTCGGCTAAACGAAGCCTGGCAAAAAGATAGATCATCGTCCGAATCCGCCCTTTCGTCGAAAAAATAGTGTATTTAAACGAAACACAACGGAAACATTTGCAGATTCGTCGCATATTTGTATCAGAAAGCGAGCGACATCCAACGATCCTAAAAAAAATCAAAAGACAATTAATTACGAAAAACTGAATACGAAGATCCTTAGAAAACCAAAACCAATCCGATCGAAAAAGAAAAAACAAATTGCATCCGATTATCCAAAAAACTTAAACCCAAAAAAAGAACTTTCAATCTATCTCAAAGAAAACAACTATCAACCCCGATTTTAAACGGGCTCCATTATCCGAATAACCAAAAAAATGTGTGTGCTTTAATGACAAGCTAACTGCTTAATTTCATGACTGAGTCTTAAAAAATGTTCTTCTTATCAGAGGAACATTTTTGTTCTTTGTACCTTCTTAGAGAAGTTCATTGTAAAAACGCCTAACTAAAAAGAAGGCTATGGCATGTGTTCAGTAAAAGAAAGAATAACAAATATTCTTATTCTTATAAATTTCTTGAAAGCATTACAAACAGGGAGACACAGCTAAACAAAAACTAAACGTTTAATTCGACCGTTTCATCGAAACTATAAATCGATTCGTCGAAAGAACACCAAAAAATTTGTAAATCTGTTGCATCTTTGTATCAGAAAGGGGGGAAGATACTTCTACCGATAACTAAACAAAGAGTGAGTCAAAGAAAAGAATCAAAAAAATCTAAACCAACACCAACTGCTTAAAAATATTTCCGGGGTTTTTCAGAGAAACTTTCCTCCTCCCGGGGGAATTTTTTTTTATTGTAACCAGCTTCCTCTTTTACACTTCTTTTCAAGAACATTTAATAAACAACCGTAAACTACTATGGGCAGAGTGATTCAGCGAAATAACGATTAAACGTTCAATTCATCCTCTTCATCGAAACAAAAAATCTATTCATCGAAATAGCGCCTCAAAACTTTAAAATCTGTTGCATCTTTGTATCAGAACGCGGGAAGACACTTCTCCGACACCTAAACGAGGAGCGAATCAAAAAAAGGAATCAAAAAAATCTAATCCAACACTAACTGCTTAAAAATATTTCCGGGGTTTTTCAGAGAAACTTTCCTCCTCCGGGGGAATTTTTTTTTACATGAACTACCTGAATTAAGAACGCTCCTTTTTCATCATATTCCGAATCAATTTTGCATCAAAGAAAAAACGTGAAAATAATTACCGTCGCAGGTGCCTGGTGGTTTACAGTAAAAGAATAAATAACAGGAATTTTAATTTAATCAACATCTGTATCCAGAAGCATTCTGCTGTTCTAAACACGTCATCGGCTGAACTATATCGTTCATCGAACAAACAGATTGTTTCAACGAAATAGGAGAAAATATCTTTCAAATCGTTGCATCTTTGTATCAGAAATCGGGGACACGCTTACAACAGTAACAAAAAGAACAGAGGCGTAAAATAGCAAGGCCGACATCTAAAAATAACCCAAACCTAAACTAACTGCTTAAAAATATTTCCGGGGTTTTTCAGAGAAACTTTCCTCCTCCCGGGGGAATTTTTTTTTGATCTTATTGCACATAAGTTCTTTAATTCCTTCTTCGATCAGCACTCAGTTGAAACAAATCAAGCAAGTTCATCCGCCTTATACCCCACTTTTGCCAAAGCCGCCTTCACACCTTTTTCATCCGCATTTCCAGATGTAATCGTCAGAATTTTCTTAGGGTCTTTTATATCAACTTGCCAATTGCTTTCACCAAAAACTTCATTTAGTACCGGCGTAACTTTTGCGATACAAGAGCCACACATAATATTTGTTTTAAATTTTTTTGTTTCCATTTTTAGTTTTTATTATTTGATTTTTAATTTGGCCGGGCTTTGCAGCACCGACCACTATTTTAGTTTTATAAATTTTAATCGTAAGCTATTGCTAACCACACTTACAGAACTCAATGCCATAGCAGCACCTGCTATCATTGGGTTTAATAAAAACCCTGTGAAAGGGAATAAAATCCCGGCTGCTAACGGAATGCCAATCACGTTGTAAACGAATGCCCAAAACAAATTTTGATGAATCACTTTCACTGTTTGTTTTGACAATTGAATGGCCTTCGTAATATGATTTAAGTCTGAGGATATTAAGGTCATTTTCGCCACATCCATCGCAATATCCGTTCCCTTTCCCATGGCGATGCTCACATCTGAAAGCGCTAATGCCTGGCTATCATTAATACCATCGCCAACCATTGCCACTTTCTTTCCTTGCCGCTGTAACTCTTTTACAAAGTCTGCTTTTGCATCGGGCATTACTTCCGCCTTGAAGTTTTTAATTCCGACACTCCTGGAAACTGCTGCTGCAGTTTTTTCATTATCTCCCGTAACCATATACACTTCAATCCCCATTTGTTGTAATTGCAGGACCGCTTCTTTAGAAGTGGATTTTATTTTATCAGCAATAGCTACTGCCGCCAACGCACTTTTTCCATCAGCAAACCAAATTACAGTAAACGAATCTTTAAGCCATTTTTCTGTTTTACTTTTCAATTCATCCGGGATAAAAATTTGCTTTTCCTGCATCAGCTTATAACTTCCGGCATAATATGGCTTATCAGCGACGCTTGCTGAAACACCTGCGCCTGTGAGGCTTTCAAAGTCATTAACGTTCTGGCGGGATATATTTTTTGATTGAAAATATTGCGCAATGGCATCCGCCAACGGATGTTCAGATTGAGATTCCAACGAAAATAAAAGCGAAGATAGTTCCGGAATATTAACCTCTTTCTTCCAAACAATATCCACCACCTGCGGTTTACCTTCGGTGATAGTGCCTGTTTTGTCTAGAATAATGGCGTTGATATTTTTCGCCTGCTCCAGGCTTTCCGCATCTTTTATCAGAATTCCATTTTCAGCCCCGCGCCCAACTCCCACCATAATCGCTGTTGGCGTAGCAAGGCCAAGTGCACACGGACAAGCAATAACCAATACCGTTATCATTGCCAATAAACCGTAAGTAAGACCATTAGTACCACCAAAAATAATCCATGCAATGAATGAAATAATAGCGATTCCCATAACCACCGGAACAAATATTCCGGCAATCTTATCAACCAGCTTTTGCACGGGCGCTTTACTTCCCTGCGCTTCCTGCACCATCTTTATAATATGCGCCAGCAAAGTATCTGAGCCAACTTTTGTGGCTTCAAAAACAAAACTACCTTTTTGATTAATGGTTCCTGCAAATACCTTTTCACTCTTCTTTTTTTCGAGAGGAATCGGCTCTCCGGATATCATACTTTCATCTACATAAGAGTTCCCGGAAACCACGGTTCCATCAACCGGAATTTTATCGCCTGGTTTTACCAAAAGCTGATCGCCAACCTGTACTTCAGAAATTTTTATCACTTTTTCAGTGCCATCATTATTCATCTTTATAACCGTTTTTGGTTGAAGGCCAATCAGTTTTTTTATGGCGGAAGACGTATTCGATTTTTCTTTTTCTTCCATCATCCTACCCAATAAAATAAATGAAATAATAACTGCCGCAGCTTCAAAATACACATGCGCTTCTAATCCCCTGCTCGTCCAAAATTGAGGATATACAGTATTAAAAACACTGAACAGGTAAGCAATTCCGGTACTCAACGCCACCAGCGTATCCATGTTGGCCGAGCGATGTTTTGCCTGTTTCCATGCACTGACAAAAAACTGTTTTCCAAAAATAAAAACAACCGGAGTGGCCAGTGCCCACATAATCAGATTAGCATACGGAATGTTCATAAAAATCATTCCGATTAAGACGATGGGAATAGAAAATATAATAGAAAGAATGGTTCTTTTACGAAGTGTTTGATAATCGCTTTGCTTTTTTTTTCCAATTCTTCTGATGACGATTCATTGTCTTCAATAATTAAATCGTACCCGATAGATTGGATCGCTTGTTTAAAATGATTGATATCTGCTACCTCCGGATCGTATTCAACAGATGCAGAGGAGTTGGCATAGTTAACTCCTGCTTTTACCACGCCAGGTTCAGCTTGCAGCATGGTTTCCACACTCACGGCACAGGAAGCACAACTCATGCCGGTAACTGGGAAAGTTTTTTTTTTGGTCATTATATCTTCATCAACTTCTGACATTGTGTGTTCTTTTTAGACAACAAAGTTCGGTTGATTAATTTCTGTTGTGTTATATCCTTTTGGGAAAGATGTATATATTATTGGGAAGAATCATAGGGCTACACCCTATGTTAAGATATAACGCCCTTTCAGGGCTTTGGATTAAATTATTTTACATCATCAATTGTCTTCCTGTGTCCCACGCCCAATGCCTTAAATTGCGTGGGTGCCATTCCTGTCAACTTTTTAAACTGCCCACTAAGATGTTGACTGCTACTGTAGCCAAGATTGAAAGCAATCTGGCTTAACGAAAGCTCATTATAGATAAGCCATTCTTTTGCTTTTTCTAACTTTTGAAGAATAAAAAATTGTTCAATGGTAATACCCTCCACTTCAGAAAATAATTTACTCATAGAAGAATAATCTTTGAATATTTCTTTTAATAAAAATTTATGGATGCCAAAATGTTCTTCAATATTTCCTTCCTGCACTTTTTGTATCAGCAGTGTTTTTATTTTTTCAATCAGTTGAGTCTTCTGGTCATCTAATAATTCAAAACCTACCTTTTCGAGATCATCCGAAAATCTTTTTAATTGGTTGTCGCCGGGAGTTTTTATTAACTCTACTTCGCCGAGTTGCACATATTTTGAATCGAGTTTATTTTCTCTTAAAATATTTTCCACGCTCGTAATACATCGCGGGCAAACCATATTTTTTATAAAGAGTTTCATACTTTTAATTTAAATTATTTTTCCTCATTGGTTTCAGTGCTTCTGCCCATTTCAATAATTCCTGCAACATAATACCGACAGATTTAGTTTCTAATTCATTACCATGAAATGTACCATTCTCATCAATTTGCTTTTCAAAAAATGAAATGCTTACACCTTCAAAAAGGGGCACCGTTTTTACAGTCGTCATCGCCAGCTTGCACACTTGCGCAGATCTCAAACCTCCGGAAATACCACCATAACTAACCAGGCCAGCAGGTTTATAATTCCATTCTTTGAATAAAAAATCAATCGCGTTTAATAATGTTGGCGGCAGGCTGTAATTATATTCAGGAATCACAAACACAAATGCATCTGTTTCATCGATTTTTTTACTCCATTCTTTTGTATGTTCTTTTGTATATTTCTGTAAACGCGGATGATGAGGTTCGTCTACAAAAGGGAGATTTATTTCTGCGAGATCCAATACCTCTACATTGAAAGCAGCCTCTTTTTTTTCGATTTCTATAAACCACTGCGTAACTGAAATCCCCTTTCTTCCAGGGCGAGTACTGGTAATAACTATCTTTAATTGAAACATGATTTATGTTTTATAATCATTGAAATATCTTCAAAAATAATTTATTAAATCCACTTCTATTTGCTCTCATTGGTATTGACACCTTGGCTGTTGATTTTTGATCATGTATGCAGTCTCTTACGAGCATTGCTTTTTATGGAATTCAGAAAAAAGCAAAACGAGATTGTGGCGCAGTTGCAGGAAAGGAAAAACGGCATGCTTCATTTGCTGAAGCAAAATCCGATAGAAAAAAAATGTTTTTGAGGAAACTCTGTGATGTAATATTAACCCCTTGAGAAGATTCTATTGATATACTCTCACATAATCTACGATCATTCTCTGTGGAAAAATCGTCGTAGCATCAGGGTTCCCTGGCCAATTGCCGCCTACCGCTACATTTAAGATAAAAAAGAATGGCTGGTCAAAAGGATAAATGCCTTTAACATCAGTTTTATTACCGGTAAAATATTTTTGATTGTCCACATACCATTCTATTTTAGTGGAATCCCACACGACACTGAATACATGAAACTTTTGAGAAAAATCCTCTGACGGTAGTGTATAATTCCCTCCAGTATTACCATCCTGGCCGTTTGTATTGCTCCAATGCATAGTTCCATACGTTTTATTAGGTTCGTGGCCAAGCAATTCCATAATATCTATTTCACCACATGCCGGCCAGGGAGTAGAAGAAATATTACTACCCAGCATCCAAATGGCAGGCCATATCCCCTGCCCTTTTGGTAGTTTAGCACGTATATCCATCCGTCCGTATTTGAATTCTTGTTTTCCTTTTGTTTGCAACCTTGCAGAAGTATAATTATTGCTTCCCGCGCTTTCCTGCCTTGCTTCAATTACCAGGTAATTCCCCTCGGTAATGAAAGAATTTTTGCTACTGCTGGTGTAGTTTTCCAATTCATTATTTCCCCATCCGCCGCCGCCAGTCTCATAATTCCATGTATTATTATCCAGGGATTTGCCTTTAAACTCGTCACTCCATTTCAATGAAAGACCGGGATAATTTTCAGGTGCTGAATATCCGGCATCATCTACAGGGAGGTAGGTGCCATCACAAAAAATAGTACCTGTTCCCTTTCCCGCACCAGTTATTTTTGCATTTACAGGGTTACTTAACTGAACATAAAATATTAAATTCCCCTCGCGAAGACTGTCTCCTTTTACTTCAATATCAATACCGCCACTATGTTGATTCGCAGGAATAGTTAATGTGCCTGATTTTTTCGTATAGTCATTGCCGGTAGCTGTACCATCAACTGTTGTATAATCTACGTTTATTTCCTTTGAAGAAGCATTATCTACATTTACTGTAAAATGAAAAGTGGTTGTCGAAGAATTATCCCTGGCCATTTGTACGTCTGTAATACTTAGTAAAGAATTTGAAGGAATATCAGGTGTAGTTCCATTATTCTTGCCACATGCGCTAGAAAATATCAGTAACCCAACAATAAAAATCATTTTTATTTTATCCATCATAACACTTTTAAAAATTACCTTAAATTCAAAAATCAATGCAATATTATTCTAATAATTTTCTAAAACACCAATATCTGAATTGCACGCGGTTGGCCTTAAACCTATTGGTAAACACGTACATAATCTATTTGGTAAGTGGCTGGAAAAACGGAATCATCAATTCCTTTTTGTCCCCCAAGGTTGCCGCCTACAGCCATATTCAAAAGAAGAAAAAAGGGTTTATCAAAAGGCCATTCTGCATTCGTCTTATGCTCATTTGGAAAATGATAATAGTTCTCTCCATCCAGGAAGAAATCAATTTTTTCAGGTGTCCATTCAATGGCATAAGTATGAAACTGGGTATATGGATTTTTAATTAAAATTTCTATTCCTTTTTGCGTTCCTTTTATGTGGTTATAGGCTCCGGTATGTACTGTACCAAAAACAGTATCTTTCTTAAAACCTACGTGTTCCATAATATCTATTTCTCCGCAATCAGGCCATCCGGATTTTTTAAAATCACTTCCCAGCATCCACCCGGCAGGCCACAAACCGCGACCGGGAGGCAGTTTGGCACTTATTTCTATTCGACCATAAGTCCACTCTGCTTTACCGTTAGTTAATAATCGCGCAGAAGTATAATCATTATCATTATGTTTTTCTTTTCTGGCGATAATGGAAAGAACTCCATCTTTTACAATCGCGTTCATTGTATCTGCCTCTGTATAAAATTGCTTTTCGTTATTTCCCCAACCATGTCCACCGGTTTCATAGTTCCATTTGGCAGGATCCGGTAAACCGCTATAATTAAATTCATCGCTCCACACCAATTTCATTCCCCTGGTGACAGGTGATTTTTCAATTTCCTTAAATAATAATTCAGGCTCATTGGTAGTAATAAAATTAAAATCATTTGCCAAAAGCCAATTCATCGTTTTTTCTTCGTTTACTGTCCATGCATTCAGATCAATATTGTTTTCTTTGGCAGATTGAATCCATCCGGAATTTTTTTGAAAAGCAGAATAATAATAATCCGCGCCTTTTATTCCATCCTTCTTTAATTGTTCGGGAGCTTTGTCGCCATTCAGATATTGCACATTTGCCGAAGGCTCTAATCTTAAAACTTCTTTCAGCATTTCATAATCAAAACTGATATAAACTATCCATGCCTGAGCTTGCATATCATGAACAGTACTAATTACCTTTTGAACAGTTGCGTTGGCCCAATCCTTTCCTCTTTCAGAAGGTTTTATTTCTAATATTAATTTAGTGCCTGTTTGTTGTTGAATCGTTTTTAAAAAATCAGGAAGTACAGGTAATAATTCACCATCGGAAAGTTTTGTTTTCCGCAGCTCCTCCAACGTACTTTTTTGTACATGCAATCCTCCCCATACCGGATCGTGATTAATAACCAATGCGCTATCTGCAGTCATTTGTACATCCGTTTCTGATCCTGCACATCCTAACCCTATAGCAGCTTTTAAGGCAGCAATAGAATTTTGAGGAAGGTTATTATTTTTCCAGGCGCCCCTGTGGGCTATTACTTTGTTATGATGAAATTGGTCTTTCAAAAGTGTAAATGATTTTTTGGAAACTGCTTTTTTATTTTCTTTTACTTGAATGTTGAATTGAATTTGTTTTGAATTGCGAAGCTCTTTTATAAATTTATTATTTATGTAAATATCGTTTCCTTTAAGTGATAATCGGTTGGCATCTTTGCCTGAAAGGGAATAGACGCCTTTTTTTTCCAGTGGAACAATAAGGCCGCACAATAATCCGGATTCAGTATTGGAACCGAATGTATAATTAGTGAGCACAAAAGTTTCGGCAGAAAAAGATTGTCCAGAGGCAGAAGCGCTGCAGAAAGCTATCAAAACAAAAATCAAAATTAAATTAGAAATCTTCATTAAAAGTTGGTTTACTGATGAAAGAGATTCAGTTACAAATTCGCTCTTTCTTAATGTCAAAAAAATTAGCCGATACCGGCAAAATGAATATGTATCCGGGATAAAATAAAACAGGTACACTTTTAATTAAGTACCTGTCAGATTTTAAATTTTATTGAACTGCAATTATTTTCACATACCATGCGCCAGGATCCTGCAGGCAGCGTAACACCATATTGGTATTTGACCTTGAAATAATTTGGTATTTATGAACCCCAAGATACATTCCCAGGTGACCCAAATGCGAGAAGGTAATATACTCTCCGTTTGCGTCTCCATCGTAACCAAATTTTTCGGTATAAGATGCAGCAGTAGGGCCTGTTAAAGTATAGTCGCCACTTCCGCTAAGGCTCGGATCAAAATCTTTTAAGTATTCTTCTTTTCCAAAAAGACTGTTATTGGTAGTATGTGTAAACATATTTCCATCGGAATTGAAAGTATAGATATCGTCATAAATGCCTAACCCTTTCTTTTCATTAGGGGCTGCAGCCCACCAGTCGGGAGTAAAAGTATTATCGGGTCCTACACCGACTTGAGCTGCTGCTGAACTATCTACACGCCATTTCTTTACACCATCACCTGTAAGCATTGTAACCAAAGTAGGATCCGGAATAAACGCGCGATAGATTTCAATATCGGCAGTATTGGTACTTGAAATACCAGCGGTACCGGAAGCAGTTGCCGTAATTGTTAAATTAGAATTGCCGGTAGGCAGATTGTAAGTATGGTTGAACTCATTGGATGTAGAAACCTGCGCCGCCAATCCATCACCGAAATCTACTTTATAATTAAAGGCATTCGCCGAAGAAACGCTTACCATTACTTTTCCCGAACCATCTCCAAAAGGATTGTCAGCATCTTTACCAACAAGCGTTACTGTTATTGCAGGTTTGTCAGGAGTTACCAGCGCTCCGAATGTTGTATCTTCTTTTGTGCAACCGCTGAAAAAAAATAAAATCGCAACAAAAATTCCTAAGAAGGATTTTAACTGAGTTGTCATAATTTTTAGAATTAAATTAATTAGTTTAATGTGATGTCATCGAAATACATGGTATAATTTGCGGAGCCATCGCCAACAGTTCCATTATCTATAAAGAATAAAATATTCTGAAGACGTTTACTGTTATCAACACCTGAAAAATCAAAAGTCATTTCCTCCCATTGGTTAGCAACAGTAGTTGCCACTTCTCTGTGATCCTGGAAAGAATTATCGCCACTCCTTTCTAATTGCAGCCATATTTTCATTCCTACTCGTGGAGAATAAATTTTCACTTTAAATACATGTTTAACTGAAAGGTCTAACGGAGTACTCAAGATAATGTAATTCCCCGCCCAGTTTTCGCCATTCTTTATAAGTTTGCCAACCGTAGCGCTGGTATTGATTCCTGAAGGGAAAGGGTTCGCAATTACTGTAGTAGCCCCTCCGCCAAAATCGCCCCAGTTATAAAGAACATTCGGGTTTTCAAAAGTCATCGGTAACAACAACGAATCATAAACAGTTATTGGAGTATTCACTGACGTAGTAGCCGCTCCGCCGCTTAATGCTACTACTTTTACAGTGTAATTTCCTGCAAGTGCATAGGCGTGAGAAACAGTAGTACCGGATGCTAAAGGAACCGGAACTTCATTCACTGCATCCCCATAATAAACCTGGAAACCACCTGTGGCATACAATGCCATTGCAGACACCGTTACGTTATGAATATCCTGGCTAATAGAAGGCTGTACATTTTCAGGCGCAATAAAAGTAACGACAAGGGGCGAAGAAGTTTCTGTAGTTTGCCCTGTCATTCCATTGGCAACTATTTTTACAGTATAGCTTCCTTCAGCATATTTGTGAATAATACTTTTGCCTGCTATGACATTTACCGGGGTAGTAGTATTGTCCCCAAAATATACATCATAAGATACTGCCCCTGCCCCATTTGGAGTAATGGTTACCATACCTGAGTTATCTTGTGTAATCACAAATTTTGTAGTTTCATCTGAAGGCGCTGTTGCAGTTTTTACAAATGAAATATCATCAAAGTTTGATTTGGTACAACCCGAAGTAATTACAATCGCAAACAAAACACTAATGAGATATTTTAATTTTTTCATTTTTTTATTTTTAGTCTTTTGAATATTAATAACCTGGATTTTGTGTCAATCCTGAAATAGTAATTTCATCTTGTGGAATAGGAAATACTTCATTTTTCCCTTTTACAAAACCGGAAATCTTAGTGGCTGCCTGCCCTGTCCTTACAAGGTCAAAAAATCTATCTCCTTCCATAGCCAGTTCCAGCCTACGTTCATCCCATATTGCCTGGGTAAGCGCAGTTCCTGTTGCACTAATATCATGGGCATTATCGCCAAAAGCTCTCTCACGCACCATGTTTAAATATTTCTTTGCTTTCACATCATCAGGAGATGATTTTCGATTATTAGCTTCGGCCGCCATCAGCAATACACCTGCAAAACGGATGGTTCTATAATTATTCAGATAATTCAATTCAACCTGACCTGAAGTTTGTCCCTTACGTGGCTGATATTTCATATCGTAAAGTCCTGTGTTTTTAAAGGGGGCTACCTGGTATGCAGGATTGTTTGCAAATCCCGGATCAGTAGAGGGGGAAAAACCTGTAAAAAGGGAAGGATTGTCTGTAATATATTTATCAATATCCAGAACCGTTGCAGCTTTCCGTTGGTCACCTGCTGAATAAGCATTTGCAAGATCCTGCGTAGGTAGGTTAGTACTCCATCCTGCTGCAAAAGAGCTTGTACCTTGTATTCCTCTTATACCACATTGCTGCACCGCATAGTTCCCTTGCCCTCTTGTAGCGCCGCCCCAGTTATAGTAAGGAGAAAGATTGGAATATTGAATTTCAAATACAGATTCAGGACCGTTTTCTCCCGAAGATAAAAAGATACTCGCAAAATCAGGCACCAGGCTGAAAGGGCCATTCACGACATTCTCCAACATGGTTGCTGCGTCATCAAATTTATTTTCATATAGATACACTTTGCCAAGCAAAGCCTGCGCAGCATATTTGGTAATTCTTCCCGGTTGAGACGGAGTAGGTGGCAATACGGCGATCGCATTGGTAAGATCTAATTCTATCTGCTTGTAAACATCTGCTACGGGCGACCTTTTTAATGTTCTTGAATCTGTAATGCCAAGCCTTTTATCAGTAAATAATGGAACATCACCAAATAATTTTACCAGGTCAAAATAATAATACGCCCGTAAAAAATAAACTTCCCCATAAAGCGCATCTTTACCTGCAAAACTTATCGTTTCCCCTGAAGGATTTTTGTCTTTGTATTGAGTCAGGTAATTTGCCCTGTTGATTCCTTCATAAGCCGATGTCCAAAGGTCAGACAGCGTGCCATTATCGGAGGTAACCCTATAATCATCTATGTTTTGTAAATTCAAAACGTCGGAAGCATTTTCACCACCTGCAACAGCGTTATCCGATGCGATATCAGAAACAACTACATCCTGGTTAAGCCATTGAAGAGGCGAATAAACACTCACCTCCATTGTTCTGTAATCACTTTCAGATTTCAAATAATCAAGATCCGTTATCTGGTAATCGTCATGAGGGTTGTATTCAACCCATTTTTTGCAGGAAGAAAACACAATAATAAAAAAGAACAGGCTTATTATTTTAATACTATTTTTCATTTTTTATTTTTTTGGGTTGGAATTTAAAATTTTAAATCAATGCCTACAGAATAGGTTCTGGCTTGAGGATATTCACCACGATCCACACCGGTATTTAAAATTCCTCCCGGAACTTCAGGATCAAATCCGGAATACTTGGTAAATGTGTAAGCGTTTTTAACCTGGGCATATACCCGAACATTATTGAATGCTTTGCTTTGTTTGATCAGTGATTGTGGTAAGGAATACCCCAATACGATATTCTTGATCTTCACAAAAGAACCATCTTCAATATACCTGTCGGAAACCCTGATATTACTATTCACATCAGCAAATGTGTATCTCGGGTCTCTCGCATCATTAGTAGATCCTGCACCTGTCCACCTGTTTAGAACGCCGTCAAACTTATTGGAATAGTTGGCATTTCTTTCATAAGCTCTGTAAACATCATTTCCGATTGATGCATAAGTAAATACACTCAGGTCAAATCCTTTGAAATTTAATCCTACATTCCAACCCATAGTAAACTTAGGGAAGGGATCACCAATTTTTGTTTGGTCTGCGGCATTCAGCAGTGTATCTCCATTTGTATTTGCATACCGTATGTCACCCGGCTGTGCGTTTGGCTGAAGCACAACAGGAAGTTTTGTCACCGGGCTTATAGCAGTATAATTATTTACATCTGCCTGGGTTTGAAACAAGCCATCAGTTTTGTATCCGTAAAAATAACCTGGAGTAAATCCTTTTTGGAATCTTGTAGCATTTTGGGATTGTCCGTTAAAATAACTTCCTCCATTAATAATTGCGGTACCATCACTATTAGTCGCCGTAACTAAATTAGTAGAAGTAGTGAACGTAAGTGAAGAATTGATTGATAACTCCCTGGTGATTTTATCATTGTAGCCAAAAGTCATATCTACCCCACTACTTTTGGTGGACCCTATATTTGCAGTAGGAATGGCTGCGGTTCCAAGATAGAGTGAAACAGAAGGAGTGAATAATAAACCACTTACTCTTTTATCAAAATAATCGGCAGATAAAGAGAATTTATTTTTGAAAAAAGTTGCATCAAAACCAACATTGAATTGCTTTTGCTTTTCCCACGCCAACCCATCATTTTTATAGGAAGCCACTGTAGATCCGGGAACAAAAGTATTCCCAAAAGTATAGCCGTTGCTATTAGCAGTGCCTCCATAACTAGGACCGCCGGTAGAAATACTTACATATTGCGGGCTTACATTTTCATTACCAACAGTTCCATAGCTGCCTCTTACTTTTAAATAATTAATAAAATCAGATTTAAAGAAATCCTCATTGGAAGCTACCCAACCCAGAGATCCTGAGTAAAAATCAGCGAACTTATTTGCAGGACCAAATGCATAGGAGCCATCGCGCCGTGCGATGAATGATGCTAAATATTTTGATTTGTAATCATAATTCACTCTTCCAAAGTATGAGGCATTCTTTCTGAAATATTGGGAATTACCAGCGGAATACGCTGACGGATTAGTGGTTGTATTAGTACCGGTCGCAGCAGTTAAGTCCGCAAAAGTCCATGAATTAAAAGGTACATCCTGCCTTGAAGCATTGATCGCATCTCCCCTACTTTTTGCAAACGAAATACCTACCACGGTCTCAAAATTATGATCTCTATTTATTTTAAAATTATAATTGGCAAAGGTTTCCGACGTAAAGCTCGCATCTGTATTTTTATTTTCGCTTACACTATTATGCTTGCCGGAAATTGTTGATCCATCTGCATTCATAGTGTTCTCTACGTTTAACGGGCCATAGAAAACCAAGGGGGTGAAACTTTTACCAGTTTGATTCCAGTCAGTGTAACCAAAGCGGGTGGTCAACGTCAGGTCTTTAATTATTTTATATTGTAGTTCTATTTTTCCGTATAATTTGTCTCCGTTAGAAACATTGTACGTATTATCTAATTTAGTTAGTGGATTAAAAATTTCTGACAATAAAAGGTTACTGTATCCATATTTCCCAACAACAGAAGTATCTGAATTATAAACCGGAACGGTAGGATCAAAGTTCAAAGCGCTCCCAATAATTGAATTAAAAGAATTTTCCTGAACACCCTGGCTTTTAAGATTTGCATAAGAGGTGTTTAATATTAATTTTAATTTACTTGAAAGATCAAAATTTAAATTAGCAGTAGCATTGGTCCTCTTGAAATTTGACTTGCTCCCGCCTCCTACAATTCCATCCTGATCAAGATAGCCGCCAGAAACAAAATACGTCATCTTATCACTCCCGCCTCTTGCGCTCACATTATAATTCTGTATGGGCGCTTTGTCAAAAATTTCGTCTTGCCAGTTGGTACCAGCACCCAATACAGACAAATCAGGAAATATAACTTTGCCACCGGCAGCTACGCTTCCTTCATTTACAATTGCGCCATATTCCGATGCATTGAGTACACCAATTTTCTTGGCTACTTGCTGAATTCCATAATTGCCGCTAACATTGATCTCTGTTTTCTGATTCTTTCTCCCTGTGTATGTGGTTACTACTATTACTCCGTTACCTCCCTTTACACCATAAATAGCAGTGGTAGCAGCGTCTTTCAATACATTTATTGACTGAATGTCAGCAGGGTTAATTGCATTGAGGTCGTCCAGGGTCTGTGGGATACCATCAATAACAACTATTGGGTCTGTGCCACTAAAAGAAGGAATACCTCTAATAAGCACAGTTGGCTTTGAACCTGGAGAACCACCATCAATCACGGTGACACCTGAAGCATTCCCTTGAAGGGCCTCTTCCAATCTCACAGGATTTAGCTTTTTAATTTCAGCAGCCTTAACAGTAGAAATAGCACCGGATACTTTGATTACTTGTTGGGTACCATATCCTACCACTACTACTTCTGTAAGATCCTTTGCCAAAGTTTTCAACACAACATTTAACGGGCTTCCTGAGGTGGCTACCTCTGCGTCATTGTAATTAATCGCAGTAATTACCAATTTATTTACCGTAGCCGGAACAGAAAGCGAAAATTCTCCGTTATGATCACTGGTGGTACCAATTTTTGTACCCTTTGCTATTACTGAAGCATCCATCACAGCTTCTCCTCTATCGTTCAATATTTTACCCGTTACAGTTTTGCTCTGTGCCCAGGATGTAGTACTGAACAATAAAATACATAAAGGAAGGAAAATCCTTTTGAAATTTTTTTTCATAATCAAGACTTTAATTTAGGGTTGTTTTTTTTTCTGAATCAAAATTACGTTAACACACCTTTAACCTAACGCAAAACACTACATCTCTACTACATCATTTTTAATTTGAATTCTCTTTTCAAGCTAAAATCTACTACATCATTACTACGTCAAAAATGCTCTATCTTTATTTTATGAGATTTCTCTGCATTTTTTCAATTTTATTCTTAGAAGTATTACCAAGCTGTTTCGGGCAAAACACATTAGGACTTCCGCAAATAATAAATTACTCCAAAGATGACTACCACGGAGGAAGCCAGACATGGAATATCACTCAGGATTCCAGCGGCAAAATGTATTTTGCAAATAATGAAGGATTGATATCTTTTGATGGCAACTACTGGAAAATATATCCTCTTCCCAATAAAACCATTGTGCGTTCTTTAGCTACTGACGGTAATAACAGGATTTATGTAGGCGGCCAGGATGAAATTGGATATTTTGCTCCGGATCAAAAAGGGACATTGCGATATACCTCATTAAAGCCCCTGATTCCAAAACAATACAACCGATTCGCAGATATCTGGAAAATAGCCGTATTTAATGATGGCATCTTTTTTCATGCATCCGATAAGATATTTAAATACCAAAATAATTCCATCAAGGTTTATTTACCCAAAGAGGAATGGCAGTTTTTGAAAAATGAAGATGGCCGTTTATTGGCACAGGATAAAGCTACCGGGCTTATGGAATTTAAAAATAATGAGTGGTGGTCTCTCAAGAATAATAAGATACTGGAAGGTGCTATACTTTCAGGTGTAATAAATGTTAGTAAAGACAGTTTGTTGCTAACTACAAAGAAGGACGGTTTCTTTTTTCTTGAGAAAGATTCGTTAAGCCATTATAATATTCAATCCAAAACCGATATTACCAGGCAAATCTATACTTCCTTAAAAATGAATCCGTCGGAAATGGTAGCAGCTACTGTTTCAAACGGTTGCCTTTTCATGGATTTTAAGGGTAACATCGTGCAAAAAATTTCCAGTACAGAAGGGTTACAAAATAGTAATGTGCTATGTGTTTTTTTGGACAAGGATAATAATCTTTGGGCAGGATTAAATAACGGTATCAGCTTTATCGCCTATAATTCAGCTATCAAGTACATAAAACCCAATCAGTTAAATGAATTGTCGGGATATTCCTCAATCATTTTTAATAACAAGCTATATGTCGGTACTTCAGACGGAGCTTATGTTGCGCCGCTATATAGGTCAAACAGAGATTATAGCTTTTTCAAAAGCAATTTCACGCTCATAAAAAATTCAGCCGGCGAAGTGTGGAAAATAGAAGAAGTTAACGAGCACCTATTAATGGGCCACAATGAGGGTTCGTTTATTATAGAGAATGATGCAAGTATTCCCCTGGCGAAGGGTACCGGCTCGTGGCTCTTCGAACCTATGTCGTCGGTGATGCCTGCAAAAAATATACTGGTAGGAACATATACAGGACTAAAAATGCTCGAATATTCAGACGGTCATTTTATTGATAAAGGAAAAATCAATGGACTTTATGAATCATTCCGTTTTCTTACTATTGACAATGATAACACCATTTGGGCATCCCATCCATACCGGGGCATCTATCAATTACATTTATCGCCCGATAATAAAAGTTTTACCTATCGCTTATTTACTGAAAAGGATGGATTGCCTTCCACTTTAGAAAATTATGTTTTCAAAATAAAAAATAAAGTGGTTTTTGCCACATCCAAAGGAATTTATGAATTCAACGCAGCAAAAAATATTTTTTCACCCTCTCCATTTTTATCACCGGTATTCCATGATATGGACACCCGCTATTTAAAGGAAGATAGTGATGGAGATATCTGGTTTTGCAGCGGTAAGAAAGTAGGCGTTGTAATCTTTAATAATTCTGACTCAAATCAGCCTTTCAAAATCACCTGGTTTCCTGAATTGACAGGGCAGATTTTATCAGGTTTTGAAAATATATACCCTTACAATAAAGAAAATATTTTCATCTCTTCGGAAAAAGGAATCATTCATCTCAATTATTTGAGATACGCTGCCAAAAAATTACAAATAAAAGTTTTGCTGGGGAAAGTAACCGCTATCGGAAAAACCGACAGCCTTATTTTCGGTGGATATTTTCATCAGGGCACTAAACCAATATCCACACAGAATGAAGATGAAATTTTTCATTTGCCCAATAGGTATAATTCATTTCATTTTGAATACAGTTCGCCTAATTATGGCCTTCAAAAAAATATTGAATATAGCTATCAACTAAAGGGATATGATTATAAATGGAGCGAATGGTCTCCAAAAACAGAGAAAGACTACACCAATCTTCCGGCGGGAGAATATCACTTTCTTATAAAAGCCCATGACAACCTTGGTCATGTGTCGGATATAATTTCTTATCAGTTTTTTGTAAAGCCACCCTGGTACAATACAGTGTGGGCTTATACCCTATACTTTGGGTTGTTTATTTTGCTATTATACTTTTTATACAAATGGCAGAAAAGAAACCTGAACCAGCAACAGCTAAAATTTGAGCAAGAGCAAAAAAGGATGGAGGAATTACACCAGCTAAAATTGGAAAAAAGCGAAAAAGAAATCATTAAGCTGCAAAATGAAAAGCTTGCCAATGAAGTGAAATTTAAAAATAAAGAACTCGCCGGCGCCACCATGCACCTGGTAGAAAGAGACAGCGCATTGCACAAAGTAAAAGATGAATTACAAAAATTATACAAGAAAACCGGCAACAATCATGACGTAAAGAAAACGCTGTTACTGTTAAAAGACGTAGAACAAAATAACGCTAACTGGGAGCAATTTGCTAAGCATTTTGACGAAGTAAATAATGATTTTTTAAAAAAAATAAAGTTGCAATTTCCGGTTTTGTCAAATACAGATATAAAAGTTTGTACCTATCTGAAACTCGGCCTTTCGTCAAAAGAGATCGCACAGTTAATGAATATTTCTGTGCGGGGTGTGGAGATAAGCAGATACCGTTTAAGAAAAAAATTACAAATCCCTTCAGGGCAAACCTTCAATGATTTTTTGAATAAAATAAGTTGAAAAACTACCATAAACCGATATAGCAGATTGGGTTTCTGCCCTATGGAATTCATTCATACAGGAATTTTCACGAATAGAAACTAGAAAAATTAACTCTTATTAAATCAAAATCCTCGAAATTTGTTTGTTTACTGAGGCCACTCTAAAATCATCTAAACCATTTAAACTCATCTCAACTAAATTTGCTAAAACAACCCGTAAAGTTGCGCGTCTATCTGGTTGATAATAATTCCAAGGTCTTCTTCCTTCTCTGCAAATTTATTGGTATCCGCGTCTATGATCAACAACGGTCCTTCCTTGTAAGTTCCAATCCATTTATTATAAAATTCATTCAGCTTTTTTAGATAATCCAAACGAATATTTTCTTCATATTCACGGCCACGTTTTTGGATCTGGGCTACTAATGTAGGCACAGAAGCATTCAGATAAATCAACAAATCAGGCGGCTTTACCATTGTTTTCAACGTTTCAAAGAAAGTATAGTAATTAGTAAAATCCCTTTTGTCCATCAATCCCATATCATGCAGGTTTGGTGCAAAAATATTGGCATCTTCGTAAATCGTCCTGTCTTGTATTACGGTTTCAGTCCCCCTCTGAATTTCCAACAATTGATTAAGCCTGCCGTTCAAAAAATATATTTGCAGATTGAAACTCCACCTGGGCATATCCTCATAGAAATCGTACAGGTAAGGATTGTGGTCCACATCTTCAAATTGCGGAATCCACTTATAATGCTTGCTCAAAAGTTCTGTCAAGGTCGTTTTGCCTGCACCGATGTTTCCCGCAATTGCTATGTGTTTTGGTTTTTTTGATTTTGCCATTCGTGTGCTTTTTATGTGCCAAATTTATTTTAAAGCCTTTCGCGTTGGCAGGCAATTAAAAGTAACTATAAAATCAATAAGAAAAAATTTAGGTTTTTCTGCCTTCAGCTTTTAGCGTTAAGCATTTAGCCCTGCACGTTTAAAAGTAATTCAGCCCCATCGCATTTCTCACATCGCGCATGGTTATGTCCGCGTGAGCTACTGCTTTTTCGGCACCCTGCTTCATTACTTTTTGCAAATATTTTTCATCATTCAAAATTTCGTTCACCTTTTGCCTGATCGGCGAAATGAATTGCACCATATCTTCTGCCAGTTGCTTTTTCATATCACCATAGCGAATAGAACAAGTATCGAATTTTTCCTCAAAATGTTTTAAAGTATCCGCGTTGCTCACTAGTTTCATCAGCAAAAATAGATTTTCAATATAATCCGGTTTTACTGCTTTATTTTCCGTTGGGCCACTATCGGTCTTCGCTTTCATTACTTTTTTCCGGATCACGTCATCATCATCAGCAAGAAATAGGGTGGCCATTTGGTTTTCACTTTTACTCATTTTGCCGCTACCGTCGAGAGAAGGTACTTTTACCAAATCACTGTTGAAATTAAAGGCATAAGGCTCCGGGAAAACTTCTCCGTATCTGTGGTTGAACCTGTTAACATAATTGCGGGCGATCTCCAGGTGTTGCTCCTGGTCTTTACCCACGGGTACGTATTTTGCTTTGTGGATTAAAATATCCGCCGCCATCAACACAGGATAGGTCAATAATCCCGCATTTACATTATCCGGATGCTGGCGGACTTTATCTTTAAATGTGGGTGTTTTTTCCAATTCCCCTTTGTAGGCTAGCATGTTCAGATAAAGATATAGTTCTCCGGTTTGATAAAGATGACTCTGGCAATACAAGGCTACCTTTTCAGGATTCAGCCCACACGCGATATTTTCTGCCAAAACCCTGTGAACATTGGCTTTCAGGTCTTTGGTATCCGGATGCGTAGTAAGGGAATGCAGATCGGCCACCATGAAATAACATTCGTAATCTTCCTGCATTTTCACATAATTACGAATCGCGCCAAAATAATTTCCCAGGTGCAAAAATCCGGTAGGTCGTATGCCGCTCATTACTATTTCTTTCTCCTTTTCCATAAGGCGGCGAAGATAAAGAGAATTTGGATTTTCATTAATATTGAATAGCCACAGTAAACAAAGAAATAAGGGCTATTCCGATTTTACTTCTCGTTTTTCAGTTTAAAAAAAATGTGATAAACGGAATAATGTGCGTGCTAATGACTGGCAATAAATCCCGAAACCTGTTATATTTGCCGAATGCAAGTGAATGACGCATTAATAGAAAAACTAGCTCATCTCTCGAGACTTGAATTTAATGATGAGGAAAAAGAGGAAATAAAAGGCGATCTGGAAAACATGATTGGCTTTTTTGACAAAGTGAATGAGTTGGATACTACCGGCGTGGAACCTTTGCTGCATGTAAGCGAAAATGTAAATATTTTAAGAAAAGACGAAGTAAAGGCGGAGATAGGCAAAGAAGATGTTTTTAAAAACGCGCCGTTACATAATGATGAATTTTTTAAAGTACCGAAGGTCATTAAGAAAACGAATTAGCAAATTTGAAAATTGCCCAATGTTGAAAGCTGAAGGCTAAAATAAAAACTATGTCATCAATCATAAACCTGGACAACATTCAGAAAAGTTATTACCTCGGCAAGCAGGAGCTAAAAGTGCTGAAAGGCATCACGCTGGAAATATTCAAAAATGAGTACGTAGCCCTGATGGGACCGAGCGGAAGTGGCAAATCAACTTTGATGAACATACTGGGATGCCTTGACTCTCCTACGGCCGGTAAATATATCCTAAATAGCGAAGACGTTAGTAAAATGCAGGACGATGATTTGGCTGATGTGCGCAACAAAGAGATCGGGTTTGTATTTCAACAATTTAATTTGCTACCCAGGTTAACTGCCGTTGAAAATGTGGCGCTTCCTTTAGTATATAACGGCACTTCCAAAAAAATAAGAACCGAACTGTCGCTTGAAATGCTTGACAGAGTAGGTCTGGCAGACAGAAGCCATCATAAACCCAATGAATTATCGGGAGGCCAGAACCAACGCGTGGCCATTGCACGGGCATTGGTAAATAATCCTTCTATCATTCTTGCGGATGAGCCCACCGGAAACCTTGATTCCAAAACTTCAGTTGAGATCATGCATATTTTTGACAAGATACAGGCAGACGGCAACACAGTAATTTTAGTAACCCACGAAGAAGATATTGCAGAATACGCCCACCGGATCATACGCCTCAGAGACGGCGTTATCGAAAGCGACCATCAACATAAAAGAGACATGGCGACGATTTAGAAAATTAATTTACCATTTTTTCAGATCGCTAATAAATGAAGAAAAAAGTAAGATTTTCATTTGCTGTGTTCAATTCAACTCCCAAACAAGGTTTATTAATAAGCCTTCTAATTATCCCCCCATTTCTTGTGTATCAAAACTGACACACAAGCTGTATCAAAACCGAACACTTATATTTTTTTTTAAAATCTAATGTATTGAAAATGAATACCAAAATATGTGGCTTGGTTTTTTAAGCAAACAGTATTGAAGTTAGCCAATTAGCCGATTCCACTAATTAACAAATAAACCTCCCGATAGACTATCGGGATAACCAATAAACAAAATAACCATGCTCTCTTTAAAGAAAATTTACAAATGGTACAACAATGGTGTTAACCGCACATTTGTTTTAAAAGACATTCATCTCGATGTAAAAGAAGGTGAATTTATTTCTATTATGGGGCCATCAGGTTCTGGAAAGTCAACACTCCTGAATGTGATTGGAATGCTTGACGATCCTAATGAAGGCGAATATACTTTTATGGGCGAAGATGTTTTTAAGCTGAAAGAAAAACAGCGTTCCCATTTGTTTAAAACCCATATTGGATTTGTGTTCCAGGCTTATCATTTAATTGATGAGCTAACCGTTTATGAAAATATTGAAACACCGTTGATTTATCAGAACATCAAAGGCTCTGAAAGAAAATCAATGGTGGCAGATATGCTTGATCGTTTTCAAATTGTTGGAAAGAAAGATCTTTTCCCTTCTCAACTTTCCGGCGGTCAACAACAGTTAGTAGGTGTCGCACGGGCATTGATTGTAAAGCCCAAATTGATTCTTGCTGATGAACCAACGGGCAACCTGAACTCAAAACAGGGCGAATATATCATGGATGTTTTCAAGGAATTAAATAATGAAGGAGTAACGATCATCCAGGTAACCCATTCAGAAAAAAATGCGGAATATGGATCAAGGATTGTGAATTTGCTGGATGGCAGAGTTTTGATGTGAGTGGTGAATCGTCAATAGTCAATGATGAAGAAAGCCTTAGTCTAAGAACTAAAAAAAAATCGAGATGGAGTATAAACAATCATTAATAGAATACAAAGAAGAATATCAAATGAAATACAAGTCTTCACTATTGAAGGCTTCTAAAGTCCCCTCCCTTGGAGGGGATTTAGGAGAGGCCATGAAATCACTTTTTTTAATCGTGTTGCTTGTATCTTTTACTATAATTACATCGGCGCAAAAAAAGCTGACGTTAAAGGATGCAATTGAAATCGGAATTTCAAAAAATTTGGATGTGTTACAATCCGGCCTGCAAATGGAACAAGCAGCCATAGCGCTAAATCAATCAAGAGAAAATAAATTACCCGATCTAAACGCCGTGGCTAACCAGGGCATAAATTTTGGAAGAAGCATTGACCCCTACACAAATGGTTATATCGACCAAAGTGTGGGTTATGTAAACTATGGCGCAAGCACCAATGTTTTGTTGTTTAACGGCTTCTCATTGCAAAACGCAGTCAAATCGAACAAGCTTGGATATGACGCATCGCGGTTGGAATTGCAACAGGCAAAAGACAATCTTACCATCAAGATAATTCTTGCTTACTTGCAGGTTCTTAATGCGGATGAGATCCTGGATCAGTCACGAGACTTTGCCCAGGTTACGCAGGAGCAGGTTAACAGGCTCGGAGTATTAAACAATTCCGGCAGTATATTGCCCTCGGATTATTACGACCTGAAAGGTCAACTGGCCTCAGACCAAATAACGATTGTAGAAAATAAAGCTTCATTGGAAACTGCAAAAGTATCGTTGTCACAGCTCTTAAATATTCCTTACGATAAAAACCTGGAGCTGGAAAAAATTGCTGATAGCAGTCTCAACAATAATTATACTGATGAGCCTGATCAAATATACGCCACAGCTTTACAACAATTTGCAGAAGTAACAGCAACTGAACTGCGAACAAAAAGCGCTAAGAAGAATATACGCGCTGTGAAAGGGCAACTGTTTCCGACACTGAGTTTTAATGGCAACATCAATACCAACTATTCAAGTGCGGCTAACCGCGATTTTTATGTAAATACTACTGACGTGACATCTTCAAATTATGTTACAGTAGATGGAGCCAATTACCCTGTGATACAAAAACAGGATAATTATAACTCACAAAAAATTATGTTCGGGAGCCAGGTAAACAATAATCTCTATTACACCTTAAACATTGGGCTTACTGTGCCCCTTTTCAACGCCCACAGGATAAGAAACCAGGTAAAACTGGCTACACTTGGGTATAAAAACAATCAATTAATTGAGCAAAGTACAAAAACACAATTGCAGCAAAATATTGAACAGGCTTATGTAAACCTGAATTCGTCACGAGATAAATATAAATTACTCCAGGACCAGGTAAATGCGTTTAAAGAATCCTTTCGTACTGCAGAAATTCGCTTCAATGCAGGAGCAATTACATCGGTAGATTATTTGATTGTAAAAAATAATTTTAATCGCGCGCAAAGTAATTTAACCACTGCCAAATATGATTTTGTTTTAAGAGGAAAAGTACTGGATTATTATGGAGGAAAGCCTCTTTGGTAGATCGCTTCAGATTTTTCGAATCCGAAATGATTTAATATGATTACGGACGCCGATGTATAAAAGACAAGGTCGTAACTACAAACGTTACGACCTTGCTTTTTTAATTGATGAGAGTATCGTTTGTGTTGGCGTTATTGCTTTATAATAAATCGAGAGCAAACCTGCTAAGGGATGTTCATTCGCATTTTAAATAAAATGAAGAGATGAGAAGGAAAGCAAAAGGTGTGCATTTAAAAATTATTTCGTCATCGGATTAACTTTGAGCGTACTTCAACTTTGAGTTTGAGATGACTATTATAAGTTTTAACTTGCCTTAGCAAAAGAAAGATAAGTGAAAACAGATCATCTTAAAAATATTTATGAAGAATATTAAGCTGATAGAAGTACCGAGTGAAATTGGCGCCGGAACGCGCGGAGCCAGCCTCGGAATAGATGCTATCAAAATAGCAGCACTCGATTTTATGAGCAATTTTTTTGTTCATTTTCCTTCGGAAAAAGTAGAAACAGAAAACCATCTCTTATTTGAGCCGATACAATCTCCCTATGCAAAAAGAATAAGTGGTGTAACAACTATGTATGACCGCGTTTCAAAAGCGGTGAAAGAAAGTATTAAAAATAATTTTTTTCCGGTGGTAATCAGTGGCGATCATAGCATCGCCGGAGGAACAATAGCAGGAATAAAGATGGCGAAGCCTGATAGCCGGCTTGGAGTAATCTGGATTGATGCACATGCAGATCTTCACACACCCTACACTACACCTTCCGGTAATTTGCACGGTATGTCTTTATCCCTATCAATCGACGAAGACAACGAAGACAATAAAGTGCACGAACCTGATGAGAAGACAAAAAGGGAATGGGATCATTTAAAAAATTTCTGCAAAATAAAACCAAAAGTTTTGGGAGAAGATATCGTTTTTATTTCACTTCGCGATTTTGAAAGAGAAGAAAAAGCGCTAATCGATAAATATGGAATGAAAGTAATTACTACAAACGAAGTAAGACGAAAAGGCCCTGAAAGCGTGGTAAAATCTGCAATCAGGTACCTGACTGATTGTACCGACATTTATGTGAGTTTTGACGTAGACTGTTTGGACTCATCAATTTCAAAAGGAACCGGAACACCGGTCAGTAATGGATTGCGCGAAAGAGAAGCAGAAGATCTGGTAAGTAAATTTATGCAAAACCGAAAAATATGTTGCTTTGAAATAACAGAGGTAAACCCTACGCTTGATAAAGAAAACCTGATGTCTGAAATCGCTTTCAATATTTTGCAAAGAAGCGTAAATGTGCTAATGATGAATTGATAATATGACAATTAGCTAAATCGCTGATGGCAATTTCATGTAGACATTAATATTATTCTGTAAAGTTACTTTAATACGATCGCACTCAGGGCCGGCAGATTAAGGGTGATTTCAAATGAATGGTCCTTTTTATCCAACTCAATGGTTTTAATTTCCTGCTTACTGAATTTTCCTGTGCCCCAATATTTTTCATCATCACTACAAAAAATTTGTTTCCACGACGTTTTAGTCTTTACTTTTATTTTCCAATCATATCTTTCTACAGGAGTCATATTGAAAACCACCAGTAAATTATCTTTTTCAATTTTCCCTTTGCGCATATACGACATCACGCATTCATTACGATGATCCAGGTCAACCCATTCAAAGCCCTTCGGATCGAATTGGTATTCATAAAACGAAGGATGAGAAGTGTATAATTTATTAAGATCAATCAGGCATTGTTGTAATTTTTTATGTGATTCGTAAACTAGTAAGTGCCAATCGAGTTCTGTAGTGTAATTCCATTCAGTTGTTTGTCCGAATTCGTTTCCCATAAATAACAACTTTCCTCCGGGATGGGTGTACATATACGAATACAATACACGCAGGTTAGCAAATTTCTGCCAGTCGTCCCCCGGCATTTTATAAAGCATGGGGGATTTCCCATGCACGACCTCATCGTGACTCAATGGAAGAACAAAATTTTCATCGTAATAATAAGCCATGCTAAACGTGAATTTATCCTGGTTATCTTTTCTGTAGAGAGGATCCACTTTAAAATAATCAAGTGTGTCATGCATCCATCCCATCATCCATTTCATCCCAAAGCCCAGGCCATCATGAGTAGTAAGCCCCGTAACCTTGGGCCAGTCTGTAGATTCCTCCGCAATCATTTGAACGTCTGGAAAATCGCGGTAAACCATTTCATTCAGGTTTTTTATAAACTCAATGGCTTCTATATTTCCATTACCGCCATATGCATTGGGTTCCCATTCGCCCTTTTCTCTTGAATAATCAAGCCGAAGTATGGAGCTTACCGCATCTACGCGCAAGCCATCTACATGATATTTATCAAACCAATAACGGGCATTGCTTATTAAAAATGACCTTACTTCTCCCCGGGCATAATTAAAAATGTAAGAATTCCAATCCGGGTGAAAACCCTTTTTCATGTCGGCATATTCGTAAGTATGGTTTCCGTCAAATTTGAATAGACCGTGCGCATCATGAGGAAAGTGTGAGGGAACCCAATCCAGTATAACCCCAATATCTTCATTATGAAAAGCCTCTACCAATTTCATAAAATCTTCGGGTATCCCAAACCGTGATGTCGGTGCATAATAACCACATCCCTGGTAGCCCCAGCTTCCGTCATAGGGAAATTCCATTACCGGCATCATTTCAACATGAGTAAACCCCATCTTCTTCACGTAGGGAACCAGTAGCCCGATCATTTGTTCATAAGAAGTAACTGAAAACTCATCCTCAGGAACAGGCTTCATCCAACTTCCGAGATGAACTTCATAGATGCTCCATGGGGCATTTAACGAATTATTTTTTTCCCGTTTACCCATCCACGTTGCATCGTTCCATCTATATTGAACATCCTTTGTTTTGGAGGAAGTAGCAGGGCGCGTTTCCCAGTGAACAGCAAACGGGTCGCCTTTTAATATCCTGACTCCTTCAAATCCATCAATATAATATTTATAATTAGAGAATTCTTCAATATCGGGAATAAACCCCTCCCATATTCCGGATTTTTCTAAACGAACAAATAAGGGATGAGATTCAAAATTCCAATGATTAAAATCGCCTACTACACTGACATAAGTAGCGTTTGGTGCCCACACAGAAAAATAAAAGCCCTTTTTATTTAAAACGGTAACAGCGTGCGATCCAAAAATTTTATACAGGCTATAATGCGTTCCATTCCGGAAATTCGTGATGTCTTCTTCATTCATCAGTGAATAATTCCAAACAGGTTTAGAGGAATCAATAAAATTTTCTTCCTCGTAAGGCGTTTTTCTTTCTGACATATTGCAATTTACATTTTTTGCGAAGAGAATTTCTGAAAGATTTATTCATTTTATAATAAAATACGATGTATAAATTAATGTTTATCAATTATGGTTAACATGTGCTCTCAGAATTTTTTTACAAAAAAATGACAACCTTCCCTCATATTTGCAATTGCATGTGTCCGAAACTAATGAGAAAAACTTTTTACGTTTTCATACTAACCTGCTTTGCGCCAAACTTTGCGTTTTGCCAAAATGCCACCATAAAAGGGACTATATCAGATTCATCTTCAAATGAATCGCCTGTTTTTGCGGTTATCGCCATTTTGCGCCAGAAAGATTCTACGCTGTTGAGATTTTCAAGAAGCGATAAAAATGGAAAATTTGAAATCAACAAATTAAATGGCGGAAGCTACCTGGTAATGATCAACTATCCTGAATATGGAGATTATGTGCAGCGCGTAGAACTAAAAAGATCGGAAACGTTTGACCTGGATAAAATCTACATTACTCAGAAAGCTAAATTGTTACAGGCCATTATTATCCGGCAATCAGCTATGAGAATAAAAGGCGACACGACTGAATTTGCTGCCGATAGTTTCCACGTAAAACCAAACGCAAATGTGGAAGATCTGTTAAAAGAATTGCCGGGGATACAGGTTGATAAAGATGGGAAGATAACTGCTCAGGGACAGCAGGTTCAAAAAATATTAGTCGATGGAGATGAATTTTTCAGTGACGACCCGACCGTGGCCATCAGGAATTTAAGAGCGGATGCGGTAGACAAAGTACAAGTTTATGATAAAAAAAGTGATCAGGCTATTTTCACGGGCGTGGATGATGGTGAAAAAACAAAAACCATCAATTTAAAATTGAAAGACAACGCCAAACATGGATATTTTGGAAAATTATCTGCCGGTGCACTAACACAATATTACAACGCCGCCGCAATGATCAATGCTTTTAAAGCCAAGAGAAAACTATCCGCGTTTGCCATTGCCAGCAGCACAGACCAGACTGGGCTTAATTTTGATGATTCGAGAAATTATGGCTTTGAGAACCAGGACGTATCATTTGATGGAGGAAGCGTAACGGTAACATCAGACAACGCAACCGACCTGGGTGTTTCCAATTTCTATGGACCAGGATTGCCAAAAAGTATAAAGGCAGGATTGCATTTTTCAAATACGTGGAACGAGGACAAAGATAATGCCAACGGTAATTATGTACTGAATCAAATGTCAACGGTAACCAGCGGTAATACTTACACGCAAAATATCCTTGCCGACTCTCTCTATTATACACAGAAGGAAGCAACATCTAATTCAACAAGGCTGCGTCACACGCTAAGCGGAAAAATTGAAATACAATTAGATTCTTCTTCGTCACTAAAATTAACAGCGTTCGGCAGTGCCGGAACCAGTAGCGGTTCAAATGAAGACCAGACAAAAGCTTTAAGTGAACAACTCAAGCCTGTAAACAGCAGTAAAAGAAATATCTCTTCAGATGGCAACAATGCCAATTTCACCTCCTCCTTACTTTGGAGAAAAAAACTTAAAAAGAAAGGGCGCACTATTTCAATGTCTTTTAACGAAAGATTTATCGAATCTGATAGTAAAGGATTTTTGAAAAATCGATCAGACTTCTATGAGTCGGATGGTTCAATTTACAGCACAGACACAACAGACCAGAATAAAACAAATAAAGCCTCTGGCAATATTATTGGCCTAAAAACAACCTATACAGAACCCCTTTCAAAAAAATCGTTCCTGGAATTTAATTACTCGCTCTACAACAATAACAGCAAGCAGGAAATTAAAACTTTTGAAAAAAATGGAAGTGGAAAATACAAAATGCTGGTAGATTCGTTAAGTAATAATTTCAGATACAACTATTTAACAAACAGCGGGGGCATCAATTATCTTTATAATGATAAAAAATTGAATTTTTTGCTTGGGGGAAACGTGTCCAACACCACATTTCAACAGACTGATATTTTATTGGATACTTCACGAAAATCAAACTATTACAATCTATTTCCCCAGGCTAGCTTCCGATACAAGATAAACGCTTTCAGCAATTTTAATATTTCGTATAGCGGCAGTACAAGGCAACCCACCATTGACCAGGTTCAACCATTAAAAAACAATAATGACCCTTTAAATATAATCGTGGGAAATCCCAATTTGAAGCAGCAATTTTCTAATACATTCAATTTGGTTTTTAACGGCTACCAGGTGCTTAATCAACGATATTTTTACCTCGGAGCCAATGCTAATATCACAGAAGACCAAATAGGCAGTAGCTATACGATAGATACAATGGGAAGAAAAGTAAGTCAATTTGTAAATGTTGGTGGCAATCGATCGGCCAGTATCTATGGAGGTGTCGGCATGAAAGTACCTAAAACCAATATCACGATGCAGTTATCTCCAAATATCCGCGTTTCCCGATATGGAAATTACATTAATGGCGAAAAAAATATGACCACAAGCTCTTACATTGCGGCAAAATTTGCGATGTTAATAGATAAAAATGACGCTTATGAATTCGGCGTTGCAATAAACCCCGCCTTCAATGATTCCAAATCAAGTATTAGCTCGGTAGCTGCTACACATTATTGGACTGGTATTTTTTCACTGGAAGGTGATTATCAACTACCAGGAAAATTGGAATTGGGATCGGATGTCGATTTTAACCTAAGACAAAAATTAGACTCTTACGATCAAAATGCCAATGTGATTTTATGGAATGCATACGTGGAAAAGAAATTGCTGAAAAATGAAGTACTTACTTTGCGTGTAAGCATAAACGATATACTTGATCAGAATAAAGGCTTTACCCGTACCATTCAGGCCGATGCCATAGAGGAAAAAAATTATATTACATTCAAGCGATATGGCCTAATTACCATTACTTACAATTTCAATAATAAGGGCGGTACCAGCGAACCAAAATCAGCAAATTAATATCGGATTAAATGAAAAGAATATTTTTTACAGCGCTCATTTTTTTTACTGCCAAATATACTTTTGCGCAGACGCAATTTATTTCGAAAGGAATTATCGAATTTGAAAGACGAACTAATATGTGGGCAGACCTGACTGGAAGCTACGCCGAGCAAATGAAACAATCAACGCCTGAATACAAAACCGATTATTTCAATTATGAATTTGATAACAACAAATCCATTTACGCATCGGGCCGCGAGTCAAATGACAAACCGTCTTCTCTTCTCGGAATGCCTGCAAACGATAACCAGGTTTACAGCGACTACATGACAAAAAAGTATATTGCCCAAAAGAAAGTATTCGAAAAAACTTTTTTGATTGAAGACAGTTTAAGTAATGCAACATGGAAGATCAGCAATGATTTCAGGCAAATAGCAGGTTTCAATTGCCGCAGAGCTACAACTATCATTATGGATTCTGTTTTTGTGGTCGCATTTTACACCAATGAAATCATGATTCCCGGAGGACCGGAAAGCTTCAATGGCTTACCTGGAATGATACTGGGAGTAGTTATTAACCGCCTGCACACCAGCTGGTATGCTACTAAAGTAAAGGTTACCGACGTAGATGACAAAGAAATCGTTCCATCTAAATCAGGTAAAAAAACTGATAATATAAAATTGATGGAAATTTTAAAATCTTCCATGAAGGTCTGGGGCACCGATGCTGTTAGCAATATCTGGGCGGTGATGATATAAATTAAGATCTAATCTGTTCTTTTTGTCGAATATCTTTTAAGAAAATCAGAAAAACACATTTTTTGTTGCTTTGCTATTTTAGTTTCCGCTTACGTTATTTATTTATTGCTTTAGAGAAATGATTAACTTTATGGCTAAGCTATCATTCAATTATGAAGACTCTGTTAATACCTGTTGATTTTACTCCTGCTTCCGAAAACGTGGTAAACTTTGCTATAGAATGGGCGAGTAAATATCTCTATGAACGAATTATCCTGGTAAAATCATTTTATACTTCCATGTACGAAAGTGTAATCATGGCGGGAGAATTTGCCAATGTAGATCAGCACTATCTAAACCGCATAAGAGAAAAAGAAAAAGAGCGCCTGGATAATTTATGCAAAGCCGTTAATGAAAAAACGAATGATGCAATTTCTGTACAATCTTCTGTAAGCGAAATGCCGCTTGTAAGGACCATCAATCAACTCATAAAATCTGAACAGCCAGAAATGATATTGCTGGGATACGACCAGGCTGATAATTATAATGCGGCATTTGTCTCAGGAAATGTGATTACCATCGCAAAGAGCAGCCCCGTAAGAGTTTTGATAGTCCCGGCAAACTGTACTTATGAGCCAATATATGAAGTTTTGGTGCCCTGCAACTTTAATACCGTTGAATCACTAAATAAAATAAACAGCCTCCGCGCATCGAAGCGCTGGGACGATGTAAAGCTACTCGTCCTGAATGTAAACTCCAGAGGAACTCATGTTAATCCGGATGAAAAATTTAATGCCGCAGAAACAAACTTACATGAATATTTAAAAAATTTCAAGCACGAAATTTATTATGCCGAAGATAAAGATGTGATAAGAGGCATACTCAATTTTCCAAAAATAACCGAAGTACAATTAATGTTTGCATTGCCGGGGCGTTACAGTTTTCTTTATTCTTTAACGCATAAAAGCGTATCAGAAGCGCTTTATAAAAACACAGTTTTACCTGTAATGATTCTTAAATAATTCATTTCCCAGTAAATAAACAAATAAAACAGATTTTCATTTAGTCATTCATTCAGGATTCCCGGACATTAATAATATTTTTTTTCGTCCTCGATTTCATCTCCTCCGGAATGTGATCTAATATTTCTTCTTTCAGGATACTGATTAACCGCTCTTTTACAAAATAACGATAGGTAACGAGTCCAATTTCCCGGACCGGTGCGGGCGCTTTAAAATAGCGGATATTATTCTTTTGTTTGGTGGTCATATCTTTTACAGCCAGCATGGGCAAGATCGTAATTCCTTCATTCGTCTCCACAATCTTTTTCAATGTTTCGATGCTTCCCGTCGCAAAATCAAGCTGGCGCAATTCTCCTTCTTTATCTCTTAATTCGCATAAATTAAAAGCCTGCGCCCTGAGGCAATGGCCCTCTTCGAGTAAGCATAACCGGTTTACGTCAATATCGTTCGCGAGCACATACTTTTTTTTCAATATTTTTTCTCCTGATGCAGCATACACTACAAAGGGTTCATAAAACAGCGTTTGTTCCGTGATAGATGGCAGGCCCAGGGGTGTAGAAAGCAATCCTGCATCCAGGGTGTGCTTCTCCAATTGCTGAATTATATCATCTGTCGTAAGTTCACTGATCCTGAGCCTTACCATTGGATATTTATTTAGAAATGAATTCATAAACAAAGGCAAAAGGTAAGGCGCCAGCGTTGGGATAATTCCGATTCTTAATTCGCCACTCAATTCTCCCTGCGCTTCTTTTACAATTTCTGCAAGGCGGCTGCTTTCGTGCAAAATTATTTTAGACTGTGCAATAATTTTCTTTCCTATGTCAGTTGGTACCACTGGTTGACGAGTTCTGTCAAATATCTTTATTCCCAATTCATCTTCCAGTTTTTTGATCATCATACTAAGGGTAGCCTGAGTAACGAAACACTTTTCTGATGCCTTTACAAAATGGCGGCAGTTATCAACGGCCACGATGTATTCCAATTGTTGAATATTCATACTTGTTCCAGGTTTGAGATAATAGACAAAATCTATACGAATATAGATAATATCATTATTATTGAAGAGGAATAAAGGTTACATTTGAGAAAGAATCAACTAAAATTCAGATAGTATTCATCATTCATCTTTAAAATCATTTTTATGAAACAGGAACAAGACAAGCCCAATAAGCTGACGACAAACACGGGAACCCCGGTACCTGACAATCAAAATATACAAACAGCCGGAGTGCGTGGCCCTGCATTGTTACAGGATTTTTGGTTCCTTGAAAAGATGGCCCACTTTGACCGCGAAGTAATTCCTGAAAGGCGAATGCACGCGAAAGGTTCAGGTGCTTTCGGCACGTTTACCGTAACCGACGACATCACAAAATATACCATGGCAGACATCTTTTCTGAAGTTGGAAAGAAAACAGACATGTTTGTTCGCTTTTCCACTGTTGCAGGAGAACGCGGAGCAGCTGATGCAGAAAGAGATATTCGTGGATTTGCCATGAAATTTTACACTAAACAAGGTAACTGGGATCTCGTAGGTAATAATACGCCCGTTTTCTTTTTCCGTGACCCTATGAAGTTCCCGGACTTAAATCATGCGGTAAAACGGGATCCCAAAACTAACTTAAGAAGCGCCGATAACAATTGGGATTTCTGGACGCTTCTTCCGGAAGCATTACACCAGGTTACGATCGTAATGAGCGACAGAGGTATACCGCGAACATTGAGGCACATGCACGGGTTCGGAAGTCATACGTTCAGTTTTATCAATGCAAAAAATGAAAGGTATTGGGTAAAATTCCATTTCAGAACACAACAGGGAATTGAAAATTTGTCAAATGAAGAAGCGATAAAATTAATTGGTACTGACAGGGAATCACATCAAAGAGATCTTTTCTCCAGTATCGAAAAAGGAGATTTTCCTAAATGGAAAATGTATGTGCAGATCATGACTGAAGAACAAGCTAATCATCATACGCAGAATCCGTTTGACCTTACCAAGGTATGGAGACATGGAGATTATCCGTTGATTCCGGTGGGAGAATTTGAACTGAATCGTAATCCTGAAAATTATTTTGCAGATGTAGAACAAGCCGCGTTTAATCCGGCTAATATTGTTCCTGGTATTGGGTTTTCACCAGATAGGATGCTGCAGGGAAGATTATTTTCTTATGGCGATGCGCAGCGATATCGTCTTGGCGTAAATAATTCACAGATACCTGTAAATGCGCCCAAATGTCCGTATCATGCGTTTCACCGCGACGGAGCCATGCGCGTAGATGGAAACTATGGTGCTGCAAAACATTACGAGCCAAACAGCTTTAACGAATGGAACGAGCAACCTGAATACAAAGAACCACCGCTGGCGCTTCATGGCGATGCAGGTGCCTGGGATCATCGCCCGGATGACAATGATTACTACTCACAACCCGGCGACCTCTTCCGATTAATGAGTGACGACAAAAAAGAATTACTCTTTAATAATACCGCCGCTGAAGTAGGCCAGGCGCAACAGTTTATCCAGGTAAGGCATATACGCAATTGCTACAAGGCTGACCCTGCTTACGGTGAGGGCGTCGCAAAAGCATTGGGATTAACAATGGATGAAGTAAATAGTTTTAAGCTCGAGCGGGAAGCGTTATAAATTCTGATTCTCTGTGTTTTAATCAGAATTAATTTTATAAAAAGCATTTTGAAAAATTGGTTTTCAAAATGCTTTTTTATTTTAAAACCGTTTTATGCCAGCTGTTCGATCAATATCTAACAAAACAATAGCAGTGCTACCTATCACCGCACTTTAATTTTTCACGAACTTTGATAGAAACCTTTTGAAAGATGAATATAAAACTATCCTCAATACCATTTTCATTATTAGAACTCGCAACCGTATCAGAAGGTGATTTACCAAAAGATACATTTATTAAAATACTTGACCTTGCCAGGCATGTAGAAGAATTTGGATATCATCGTTATTGGCTTTCCGAGCATCACAATATGATTAGTGTGGCAAGTTCTGCTACTTCCGTTTTGATAGGTCATATTGCTGGCGGCACTTCTACGATTCGAGTAGGCTCAGGTGGCATTATGCTACCAAATCATTCGCCGCTGGCTGTTGCCGAGCAATTCGGCACATTAGAATCTATCTATCCCGGAAGAATTGATTTAGGATTAGGCCGCGCACCGGGAACAGACCAACAAACTGCTATGGCATTACGAGGTGATTTTTTCAATAACTCGCAAGAGTTTCCACAAAACGTGCTGAAGCTACAAACTTATTTTTCTGAAGAAAACAAAACAGCAAAAGTTAGAGCCATTCCCGGCGAAGGTTTAAAAATTCCTATTTGGATACTTGGCTCCAGCACAGATAGCGCTCAACTGGCAGCAGTTTTAGGACTGCCTTATGCATTTGCCACACATTTTGCTCCGGCACAATTTGAAGCTGCTATTCAGTTATATAGAAAAACTTTCAGACCGTCCGTCTATCTTAAGGAACCCTACGTAATGGCCTGCCTAAATATGATAGCAGCTGACACTGATGCAGAAGCAAATAAATTAGCCACATCGCTTTACCAGATGTTTATCGGAATTGTAACCGGTCGAAGAAAACTTTTGCAACCTCCAGTTGAAAATATGGGTGACTTATGGACAGATTATGAAAAGGAACTTACCAGTCAAATGCTAGCCTATTCATTTATAGGAAATCCTCAAACCATCAAACGACAAATGCAGGAATTCGTTAACGAAACCGGTGTTAACGAAATAATGGCAATTTCTAACGTTTATGAACACAAGGCCAAAATTCATTCTTATGAATTGTTCGCACAGATTATGAAAAGCGACTAACTGTATAACAATAAATTAAATTTTTCGTTTACATTTAATGCTATTGCATCTGGAATGAGAATGCCAGATATTTGTTTGTTTACTGCACACTGACTTAAGAATCAGTAGAAGCTCTAAGCCTATTTTTCAGAAAAGTCGAGTTTAGTCTGAAAAAAAACTTCTTAAACACAATTAATACATTAAGCCCTCGTTATAATAATATATCCCATAAAGAACTGGTTAGTGTGAATCTGTTATAATTCATACTAGCCGGTTTAACTAAATCCAATATCGGTTTAAAGTCAACAGGCAATGAAGAAACAAAAAAAAGAAAAAACCACCGTCCTTTTCGTAAACAAAGATGCCCATGGCATCAAGCCAATGAAGATTTCGGCCGGACTATTGCTAAACTGGAAAAAATATGTAGCAGGAATTTCAGTCGTCTTTTTAATTTTAATAGGGGCTATTGTCTATTTAAGTTCTCACAATATTCAGCAACAAAAGACCCAGGTCGTTCTTACACATCGGGTTGACACATTGCAGACCGTAATAGAAAAAGTAGATACAAGCGCAGTCCGTAAAAAGTTTTCAAACATTGATAAAGATTTGTCCACGATTAATAGTTATTTAAGAGCGAGGGGCATAAAACCGACGTTTAAAGGGCCCGAAGGTGGCGAAGCGGATGACGATATCATTTCAACGGATGAGATCAGTGATTTTTACGATACCTACTTAAAAAAGATCGCTTATAATATTGCTTACATTCCACTAGGGATGCCTTTCCACGGAAGAATAACTTCTACTTTTGGACATCGTGAAAATCCGTTCGGCGGAGAAAACGTAGAAACTCATAAAGGCCTCGACATCGCGGCTCCGTTCGGCTCTCCTGTAAAAGCGATGGCAAAAGGAACTGTGGAATTTGCCGGCCTTCGCGGCGGTTTTGGGAATTGTATCATGATAAAACATGGTAACGGTTTTGAGACCCTCTATGGCCACCTTTCAAAAATTCTCGTAAAAGTGGGCCAGGATATAAACATCGGCCAGCAAATCGGCAATGTAGGATCTACAGGACGCTCTACCGGGCCACATTTACACTACGAAATCCATCGTTATGGCGAAAAAATTAACCCTCAATCATTTTTAACCTTAAATTAATTTTTATGTTTAACAGCAAAAACAAAAACCAACAACAACCATTAGAAATTAGCCAGCATGAAATTTCAACTATTATCGGGGAAGGATTTGTATTCATCGGCGAAGTAAGAGGCGCTTCGGTAATAAGAATCGAAGGCAAGATCATCGGAAATGTACACGTCGAAAACGGTGTAATTCTTGGCGAAAAAGGCAACATAGAAGGCGACCTTCACACAAAATCAGCGATCATTTACGGCACGATCAAAGGCAATGTAAAATCTACACAGCTTGAAATTAAAAAAACAGGGCTGATTAATGGGGATATTTCTACAGATACGCTCGAGATAGAATTAGGCGCCCAATATAATGGTAAACTGAATATGCGAAGGCCACAACTTACTGTTGAAAATACGGATACAGATGACGCAGATGAATTGGAAGTATCTGCCCAGACTGATATTCAAAAGGCGCCGACCCAGGTTCCATTGCAAACTAAAAAAGCTTCGTAAATTATTTTTCTTAGCCGTAGTCAATAACAAAACCCCGGTTAATAGCCGGGTTATTTTTAAAAAACTCCTTTCGTACGACTAATTGTCTGCTCTATTTCTCCAAGAAAAATTCTACATCTTTTTTTCTTTCTTCAGGTAATACTTTAAGCATTAGTATTTTACCGTCTTTTAATTCAGCTTCAACAGTGGTATTGTATGGCGCATGAAGTTTAAAATGTACGTCAACATTTTTTGGCCATGCGGGAAACAAAAGAATTCGTTTATCATCCGTTTGCATCAGCATTTCCTGTACGCCTATCATCCCACTTCCGCCCCAGTTATGATCGGGCACCCAGTCGAAACCCGGACCCCAAAAAGCGGGAAATCGCCTGTCAGAATTTCTTAATTTTAATGATGTCAGGCGCCATGCATCTTCAGTTAATCCAAGTCGCGCTGCAAAAATGTTATCTTGTTTCCAGCCAACATAGCTTCTGAATTTTACTACATTGGTATCGTACTTATAAGTATTCAAAGCCGTATCCAGACCAGGTTTGCCAATTCCGAAAATGCCCCATGGATAGACAGGGTATAATTGTGGTGACTCTACATTGTTGATTCTTTCCCATGAATGCGCAGGAGCAATCGTGACATGGCCGTCAAAAGATTGATAACTTATATCCGGTATGCGATCTAAGAATTGTTTCCATTGATCTCTTTCTTCCGGGGTTCCATATTCAGCTGGCAATTTTATTAAACGCTTTGTAATGGTTTGCAACGCAGCAACCGTAGAGGAAGAATTATAAGCCATCTTGAAAGTCTCAGCGCCTGAACCTGGATACAAGATAAGTTTACCATCTTCAGTCAAAGCTTTCGTACCTCGGTGTTTGGCCAAGTATCGATAATGCTCATCAAAAAAACGCAAACAACTTTCTATAAAAGGAATGTATTTATGAATATCCTCACCGGTATATTGTTGTTCGTCCAACATCATATCGCAAAACTCAAAAACTGTATCCCACAAATACTGCAGCCATGAATTGTATTGCATTCCTTTATCATAATAAGCAGGTCTTTTCGGTGTGTATTCCGCGTAATCAGGCAAGCAGTAATTTTCCATTTGTTCTGTAAAGCAAGCTCCTCCATGGTTCCAATAAACTTTAGTTCGCAACTCAGCATTTTTTTGTATCCTCATATAAAAATCCAGTTGCGCCTGCAATGCGTCCCAATCGCCGTTTTTTATCATGGGAAAATACACCAGTCGTTGGTTTTGCATGGTGTGTAATCCTCCGCCCCAGTTGCGAAAATCGGGCGTTAGTTTAGCAGCTGTATCCGTGTAAACGGGATCGAATGTGAACAACCCTCCATTAAATTTTGTTGGCCATATTCCCTTTGCGTTACACGCCAGCATGTACCGGAATAATTGAAAATTTCGTCCTACCTGCCAGGCTATGGATGTGGTATCTTGTTGATTGATAAACACAAAACTTCTTTGCCAGAACTGCTGCCACCATTGTTGCGTTTTTTTTAAAGCCAACTCTTCATTCGCGATGTTGTTTTTTATTAGCGAGTCCAGAGATGATTTCCAAAGCTCTAAATCGGCTACCTGCGCGGTATACAAATAAATTTCAAGTGACTGGATCTTTGCCGCCTTTTTACTTTTCAATGTCCATCCTTTAAAGTCGGTATTGGTATAAACACCTTCATACGTGCCAGCTGCTATAAAGTTTTTTCCACTAAAGGCACCGCCAAAGCAACGGTTGATTAAAGGATTATAAAGTGAATCTTTTACAGAATCCATTCCCTGTTCCGTAACCGTAGCATCGAATATATTGGGCGAAGTATTGTGATGATAAAACCAAACGGCGTTGTCTTTAAAATCAATTCCATCCTTCTCTCCTATATTGTCTGTTGGAGCTTCCCATTTCCATGAGTTACCAAAATTTTCCCGCGGCTGCAATATCCTGTCCTGGTAGCGCCAACTTTCGTATGAAGCAGTAGCCGCTATTTTTTTATTGCTGTTTATATCAAGATGAATGACAGGGGCAAACACATCGACCCAAATTTTTACGCTGGCCTTTACTCCGTTTTTTGATCCATCTACGGTTACGTAACCTTGCTCCAAATGCAGTTCTTGTTTAAAAGTGCCACCATCAAAAATATTTGGCGCGAATGAAATTTTCAAACGGCCAGCTTTCATTAATCCGTTGTTTTCATCAAAACTACCGCTGCGCGCCATATACACATAAAGATTGCCCTTTTCTACCCACATATTTAAACCAATGTCGCCTCCACCGCAAGGCATAGATTCAGAAGAATTTTTACTTTCCGATGTCCATATAATATTGTCCTGGCTTATTTCATTCGCCTGAGAAAACGAAATTGACGACAGCAGTAAACAAACAAAAAGAAAGAATAATGATTTAACGTTCATACCGGGATCGATTTTTATTTTAGCGCAGCACCAAATATAAAGAACTCTTGAAACTGAATTTTTAAAGAGCCTCTGCATCCAGACTAATTCTATAATCTTCCATTATTTTTATAAAATCAGGCGCTTAGATCGTGAACGCATACAATCTTTTATTCTTAATTCAATCGCCGTTCTGATTCTTTTTCTTTTTTGCTTGAACAAAAAATTCAAAGACAACCCGAATCGCTCCGCGCGCTTGTCCGGCCATCCTACCGTCCGGCCACAATGTGTATAGCTAATATCCAGCTTCTTAAGAGATAAAGCGCTGATTTAGCTTTCGCCCAATGTTGAACTTAGGACAAGTTGACTTTATAGTTTGGGTTGTCACGACCAAGGCGCTTAATTGTAAAAAATTACAACCAATAAATCTGAATAAAAGAGCGGAAGACGGGACTCGAACCCGCTACCTACAGCTTGGGAAGCTGTCGCTCTACCAGGTGAGCTACTTCCGCTTATTATAATTTGCCCGAAAGATAAAAATTTATTTTCAATTTAATTAGGAGGACCTTTTAAAATTAATATAGTGTCCTTTTAAATTGACCGTATCATGATTGTAATAACAGACGGGCTGGTTTTTCCTCGCATATTCTAATCCTTCCTGCCACCACTCTGCTAATAATTCAGGTTTAAAAATAAAAGGATTATCCGTTAATTGCCGCGGGGTAAAATAAATATTAATATCTATTTTCCTTTTTAACCCCATCAGTTCGCCAATGATCCTGTCTTTCAGACTGATCTGATTGCTCATAAAACGCATCATTTGCATTAATAAAGAAAAAGGATTTCGGGCTATTGGATTTTTCCGGTCTTCGTTTTCACGCTCTAATATGATCACGTCCATCTCTGTAACATCATTTTCTAAAGCACAGTTAATAGGAATATGATTGCCAAATCCGCCATCCGCATATTGACATCCATCGTGCTCATATACACTCATATAAGGAACCGCGTTTGATGAAGCCCACGTCCAGTTACAAAAATCTTCATAACTGCAATCATCAGAATTGAAATACTCCACTTTTTGCCTTGTAAAATTAGAAACGGTAACAATTACTTTTTTTTGAAGCAACCTGATCCTGTCAAATTCTTCTTTTGTCAGGCTTTCGAATATCAGCTTTCTCAGGTTTTCGCTCTCTCCAAAGGTGAGATGCCCCTTCAAAATATTGCGAAGAATAGTGAATTGATTAATGCTTTTGAAGTACCCGCTTCCGTTGGTTTCCCTGGTATGAAAAGGAGATACATTAAAGACGTCTTCCTGGGTCGCAGACGTGTAAACTTTTTTTATTTTTTCTATGTTACCTATTGCCAGGTGAGGCAAGAGAAGGCTACCTGCTGATGACCCTACGAAAAGATCATAATCTTTGCGTCTTTCTTTAATCAAATGTTCCGCTATGCCACCGGCAAAAGCACCCTTACTACCCCCTCCTGATATCACCAATGCTTTCATAAAATAAATTTATCCCGATAATTTTTCAGTAAACTTAGTAAACAAAAAACCGTCCGAACGAATTTATTCGGGAAGAAATACTTTAAATCCCTGTTTTCTTAATTTCCCGGTATCCTTCCTTCTTTAGCTTACCACCGGGGAAATCATTGAAGCACCAACAACGCCTTTGGCCATATTCCCAATAAACGACCGGAGTGAACTGTGTTTTTCGCTTGTTGTCATCTTAATCCTGATTTTTAAAGGAGTCAAAATAAAATTGCGCTGTGTTTTCGAAATACAATTCTTTAAAAATAAGGAATAAGTTGGGAAACCGTTCGTTGAAAAACCATGGTAGCTTTTTAGCAAACAGATAATTTCTTAAGAACGGGCATTTGTAGCTAACAAAAAAAAGGGTTAATCCAAATGGCAAAACAATAGCGACCTCGAGAGTTAAAAAGGTAATTTAATAGATTCCGGATCAATGAATTCATGGGTAAAATCATTTTCCAAAAAACTTATCGGCGCATCAGGTAAAGTAATAATATCACTTTTTGCAAGACCCCAGGGCTCCCAATAGCCTGCCAATACCTGGGCAAACATGTTATCGTCCCACCAGGAAAATAATGGATCATTTGAAGTATCTGTCAAAGGAAGCGATTCGATAATCACTTTTTCTTCTGTGGGCTGAATGATATGTTGCGCGCGTTTTTTCATTAAATAATTTGCATAAAGAAACCTGGCGCACAGTTCTTCAAATTGAAGGGGATGCAATACTTTATCTGAAATTTTATCAATGATATCCTGCTGGCTTTTGCCTATAGCGCCATTATCCTGCAGACAAGCAACAATACCAAAACCATTCAAGCCGAGCGAAAAGTTGAGATTAGTAGGTTCGTCTTTGTAATTAAAAGTATCTTTTGAATATTTAAGCCTGACAATACAGATGCTCCATGGCTTCAGCACTCCGAACTCAATTGTCACCATCAAAGACTGCATCATCAAATGGAGTTTTCCAAACCGCTCTTTCAGCAATGCAGAAAGTCTGAATTCTTTCTCTTTATCCCTCTTAGCCGAACGATTTATTTGAAGGGATAGATCATGATACACCACACCGTAAAACAGTCTTGCCATCCAAAGAAATAATTTTTCTTCAGGCAACTTTTTTACCTCTTCATAGCCACCACCAAACGCTTTTTCTATTTCTTCGTCTAAGTTTTCAAATGCCTTTTTTACTTCCAGTGAAGCAGGCAATTTTAAATCATCATAACGAATGCCCGTAACCTGGTCCATCATTCTGAATTTCTTTTCTCTTAATTCAAAGCGATCGAGTATCCAACCAGGGAAAACACTAATTTGTTCGTCTGCTGATGTCAAATCAACGCCTGTTAAAAAGCAAGTCGCGGAATTTAAATGTAAAGTTTCGAAAGGATTAAAAAGTGAAATAGGCATAATGGGTGCAAAAATAAAGTGTTTTTTGTAGTCATTGACTATCTGAATTAGTGAGAACGGAAGCAATGATTTTTTTCAAAGGCTGACAGATTAGAATTCGTGTTTTTTGTTTTTTTACTATCAAAATATCTCGTTAATCGTATCAGTCATATCTATGATGCAATCCACGTATTTTAAACACTTTTTTTCACAAAAGAATGTGTCCTTTCAGCGATCGCGTCCATAGATTGATTTTTCATGCATTTAAAATGACCACGAGGACATTTGTCGAAACCGGTTTTAGAACACGGTCGGCATGACAATTTATTTACCTGGAAAACCTCATACATCGTTTGATAGGGAACCATGCCGAAAGATGGAACGGTATTACCCCAAACCGAAAGAATATTCTTTTTGAAAGCGGCGGCAATGTGCATCATTCCAGTATCGTGGCTGATGACCAATTTAGCGTTGCTGACAATATCTGCTGATTCATTTAATGAAAATTTGCCACAGGAATTATAAATTTTTACCGGATCATACTCAGCAATTTTCTCTCCGTTTAAAAAATCTTCCTTGCCTCCAAGCAAAATGATTGGGTATTGAATTTTCTCAACCAATTCCTTCAATTTTTCAACAGGCAATTTTTTGGTATTATGTGCAGCACCTATAGCAATAGCAACGTATCCCTGCGAATGCGAAAATGGAATATCATCTTTTTTCAACCGTTCATTTTCGGGAATAAAATAATCGAGGCCAAGCCCGTCATTTACCACGCCCAATCCTTCAACTGTTGCCATATACCTGTCCACAATGTGTTTATGAGGCAACAGGTTTATTTTAAAATTGACATAGATCCATTTCTTTATGTTCAGTTTATGAAAAGAATTAAAGGGCGTTTCACGAAGAGAATTCTTGATTCGCACCGTGCGCAAGTTATGATGAAGGTCGATGATGTGATCGTAATTTTCTTCTTCTAGTTCAGCGATGGTCTGCCCCAAATCATCTTCCAGCAAAATAATTTTATCGAGATAAGGATTTGATTGAACAATGCCAGCAAACTTTTTCTTAGTAAGATAATGAATCGTTGCGTGGGGGTATTTCTTTCGCAGGCAGCGAACAACAGGTGTGGTAAGCACAATATCACCTATAGAAGAAAACCGGATAATAAGAAATTTCAATTCGGTTGCGACTGCCGCATCCTTTTCGGTACTTCTGTTACGAGACTTTTTGAAGTTTAGGAATTTCATTGTTTTGATACAGGATTATTAATGTACAAAAACTGCTTTTTATAGTAACCAAATACCCACCTGACTGACACAGTCGGGCGGAATATCAAAAATTTTAATCAGCAAGGGCACCAGGTTTCTTTTTCACAAAAAACATTTTCCATAAAACAGGAAATGTAGTTACAACGATTATCATTACAACAATCACTTCTAAATGTTTTTTCAAATCAAAATTAAATTCGCTTTCTACCAGTTTTTGCAAAAAGTGACCGCCAAGCAGCATGCTTCCCACCCACAAGACGCAACCTAAAATATTATAGAAAGAAAATTTCTTTGTATCCATTTTTACAATCCCTGCTACTATTGGTGCAAACGTTCGGACAAACGGAATAAAGCGCGCCAAAAGAATAGCCACGCCTCCTTTTTCTTCATAAAAATCATGCGCCTGTACAAGGTATTTCTTCTTAAACAAAAAGGTATCTTTTCGCTCATATAAAAAAGGGCCGCTTTTATGGCCAAACCAATACCCAACGAAATTTCCAAGAATTCCTGCTATCGCGATTAACAACCACAAAACACCAAGATCTATCCATTCGCTGTTAGAATAAAACAAGGCCGAACTTATAATGCTTTGACTATAGATTCCTGTAACAAAAAGCAGCGCATCGCCCGGCAAAAAGAACCCGGCAAATAAGCCCGTTTCGGCAAATACAATAAAAATGATCATCCACAAACCTCCGTGTGCGATATAGAATTCGGGATTTAATAAATCTTTCAATCCCATCCCAAGAAAAAGCAACAGATTCACGTGGATAGTATTTTATAAAAATTAAAAAAGGGTAACAGCGTATAAAGAAACGACAAAAAATCCTAACTAAAATGAAATTCATTAATCCGGAACAAAAGCCAATGCCTTTTCCTGGTCAAATTCGCCTTCCCATTTTGCTATCACGCAACTCGCAAGCGCGTTGCCAATCACGTTTACAGAAGTTCGGGCCATATCCATCAATTCATCAATACCAAGAATGGCCATCACCGGCCACAACGGTAAACCAAAGGAAGAAACGGTAGCTAGCAAAATCACCAGCGAAGCGCGGGGAACTCCTGCTACACCTTTACTGGTAAGCATCAGTGTCAGCCCCATTATAAATTGAGTTCCTATAGGCATATACATACCCGCCGCCTGTGCTACGAACACACTGGCAAGTGACAGGTACAAAGTAGTTCCGTCCAGGTTAAACGTATAGCCAGTAGGCAATACAAAAGATACAATTTTTCGCGGAACACCAAATTTTTCCATGTTCTCCAGCGCTATTGGTAGCGCGGATTCCGAACTGGTAGTCGCAAAGGCAATAGCCACCGGCTCTGAAACCGCTTTAATAAACTGCCGTACTGGAATTTTCAAAAAATAAGCTATAGAAAAAAGAACAACACCAACGAAAACAATTAATGAAGCGTATAAGGTAAGAAGTAATTTGACTAATGAATATAAAATATCAAGACCCAAATGCCCTACCGTAAAAGCGATGGCTGCGCCCACGCCGAACGGGGCAAAATGCATAATAATATTGGTAAACTTAAACATCGTTTCGGCGAGGCTCTCAGAAAAAAGTAACATCGGTTTGCGTTTTTCTTCTTTTACCATTGCCAGGCCTATTCCGAATATCACACTAAAAACTACTATCGGCAATACATCACCGTTGTAGATGGACTTAACAAAATTCTCGGGGAAGATATGCATAATCACATCCTGCCATGTCTGAGGAACCGTCACTGGTAACTCTTCATGAAAACCAGGAGGAATGTGAATACCAACGCCAGCCTGCGTAATATTAATTGCAATAAGGCCAATGATCAATGCAATAGTTGTAACCACTTCGAAATACACGATGGATTTCCAACCCATTCTGCCCACTTGCTTTAAGTCTGAATGGCCTGCGATACCCACCACCAAAGTTGAAAAAAGTATCGGCGCGATAATGGTTTTCACCAAACGAAAAAATATCTGGCTCAGCACTTTTAAGTCTTTCGCCACCTCAGGAAAATCTACTCCTATCTCAACGCCGATCACCATGGCAACAAGTATCCATGTAGTAAGCGAGCGTTTATAAAGTGCGAA
>DATCFI010000082.1:0-29928 GCA_036509585.1 Hanamia sp.
ATATCATTACCGATATAACAGAAGAAATAATATGGATACCATCTTTCACAAACTAATCGAAAGAATGGTGAAAAATAACCCAAAGAGAATTGGAGACAAAGAATAAAAAACTGGGCGGACTAAACGTATATACCTATAAGAATAAAAGACTGCCAATAACAGTAGACCGTGAGCGCTTGTTTCTCTTAATTAATTTAATGTCGTTCTTTAAGAAAGTACCCATTAATCCATATTTTTCTAACCAGGTAAAATTTTCAGTTTTCACATCCTGCACTTTGGCCTGCACCGCTTCGTCTGTACGCAGGATATTTTTAAAATACCTGAAGCAATAGGAATATAGAAAAACAGGAAGAAGCAACATCAGAAAACCTGCTACGGGCCAGTTGTAGAAGGCTTGGAAAACAGGTGCTGTATAAACGGTGATATCGAGGTAGCCAAAATACTGCAATGCTGCAAAAGAAAGTAATACCACCGCCACGCCTATGAACAACCGATCGAGGTTGTCCATCAAAAGATTCAAATAGTTATTGGCATATACCAAAGCTACGATAGCTAAATGCCAGGATAGCGCTCCGATGACGGAATAGCCGTTTGTCATGAGCACAATCGTGAATGGCAAAAAGAAAAAAGCCGGGTAAATATTAAAAAAAGAAATGGCTGATTTTCCCAATAAAAAAGAAATGATCTTTCCCTTTTTTAAGGGCAGGGTTAAGAAAGGTTTCACCCGCATTACAGGAGACTTTTGCAAAAAATACCTGAACATCAAATCGGCCAGCCACCAGTAGATTAAATATTTGTTTATAGTGGATAAAGGGTCAAGAGATTTTTTTTTCAGGAGGTAAAATGCTGCTACGCCCAGGAAGAAAAGAATGACCGTGTAAATAGTCCCCACCAGGCCCAATACAATCTTCAGGAATAGATTCATTTTAAAAGCAGCGGATCGTGTAAACGATTTCCATTCCAGGAAGATGAACTTTTTAAACATGTTTTGGTTTGTTCCTTTTGATTTAATTTCCATTTGAACCGGGGTAAAGATATATAACCGTGCACAATTGAAATTAAATTCGGTGGGTGCATTTCTAACTGTCTTAAAGGTTTACAACCTTTAAGACAGTTATTCCAAACTTAAAATTATTAAGTCCCAGCCGAGTTTCCCTCAGGGAGCCCCGCGTGTTCAGAAGTTCTAATACCTGTAAGACCATTAACCAAATCATTGGTAATGGCAAGCGCTTAATGCCTTACAACATTGCGGCTAACTTAAAAAGAAAAAGATTGATTGAATGGATGAATTAAACTTTCTTTTTCAACAAGATTAATTGTCCGCGATGATTGCTGAGATGAATGGTGCGATCTAATAAAACATTCAGCCTGTTGCGATGCGGCTCTTTTATAAAATCTTCTTCGGAAATATTTGAATGACGTGTAAACCAATCACCAGCCGGTAAATTTTTGATATAATTAGATAAAGTTTCATTCACCTCTTTCCATTGTTGTCTCAATTGAAGCGCTGAAGGAATTACGTCAACAGCTTTATCAGGTGATTTTAAAAATATGGGTTGCAGTTCAGGGTATTTGGCTTCCTCAAAACGAAGCAATGGCAACATTAAATCGTGCACTGCTGTTAAATGGCCTAATAAATAGATCCCGCGATTTCTGCCGGGCGCAACTTCTTGTAGTAACTCTTCATCAGATAAGTTATCAAAAATTTTGTTGGTGGCAATCACTTGTCCCTGCCACTTATCCGTAATCATCTTTATTAATAATTCGTTATTCATTTAGTAATTTTTAAACAAAGATAAATGAAAAAAAAGTTGGTGATCACCAGACTGTAAAGAATGAAACAATCGCCACAGTAAAACAACATTAACACGATATGTTTATTTAGCTTGTTTGCAAAATAAAACAAAGAAGTGGCCGTTTATCAAATTGAAAATTTACCATAATGTGACAATAGTAAAAAATTACATTATCATTGTATACCCAACTAATCTAATAATAAAACCAACTCTTATGAAACTTTCCCGGTATGTTATTATTGCTTTAATAGCAACTTCACTTTTTTCGTGCAAAAAAAATGACGATAACAAAGATTGTACGCTCAGCGAAGCCAGCCTGGTGGGCACTTACAAAATCGGTACAGTAACATACAAAGAGACTGCTTCATCACCAGAAGTGGATGTTTCGTCATTCGCTGAAGCTTGTAACCTGGACGATTTAGAAACCTATAAATCTGACCATACGTTTGTTTACACTGATGCTGGCGTAAAGTGTGACCCTACAGATGACAACACAGCCATCTGGTCTCTAAGTGGCAAGACGCTAAAAGCCGGTGAAGATACAGGTACTATCACCTCTTTTGATTGCTCGGGATTCACCGTTACCCAATCCGACTATATGAAAGCTGGCGATTCCTTTATTGTAACATTTACGAAGCAATGACAGGATATAATTTTCTCCGTTGTTGGTCCTGTAACCAACAACATATTCAGTCATTATAGTGAGTTAATAAACCAAATGTATCAATTCCTTCTTCATAAAATAACGCTGAAAAACATTTCTATTTTCGTTGTTGCTGGTCTTGTCACCTTCAACATATTCAATCAAAGGTAGCGGTCGGCACCGAAGGTCAGACTGTGGATAAGCGACAAACAGCGGTCTGACGCCATACGTACCTTATCTCCTAATGAAGTATTTTCACGATTGAAAGGTAGCGCGTTGCACTTATGAGTTGAACGCAGCAAATAAGAATCCCTGGTATTTGTTGGTTTACTGGCAGTCCGTTATTAAATATAGCCGGTGGTGCTATCATTACCTGGCGTATTCAGCCACTAAGATTGCCGCATTCTTTTTCCTCGAAATTTAGTGTACCCATCTGCGTTGTTCAGTCAGGTATCAAAGCAAGACTAATCTTGAACATGTTTTTTAAAAATAAATTATAAGGGGAAGTAATATTGATATTGAATTAAACGGGTATTAATTCCAATACCGCTGTTTTTTGCAAAGGAATATCTATTAGTATTGTACAACCATTACCGGGAGATGAATCGACTTCGAAGTTGCCCGAAAATAATTCTGCCCGCCGTTTCATATTTGACATGCCAATACCACCTTTAACAGAATCAATCTTAAACCCAATACCATTATCAACAATCTTCATTATCAATTTATTATTATAAATGATTATGTCTACTTCTACAACGCTTGCTTTTGCATACTTTAGAATATTTTTTAATTCCTCTTGCAAAATCCTGTAAAGATTTAACTGAAGCTCGCGGCTTAAAGGATATTTCTTAACTGCCTCTTCAATGTTGAAAACGATTTCCATCTCTCCCTCTATGGTATATGTATTTAATAATCTTTTGAATGATTCTTCTAATGTGGAATCATCAAAAAAAGGCAGGAGCAAGACGATGAGAGAGATTGCGAATCTCATCCAATGCAGAGCAAATGGGGCATAAAAAGGATTTTTCTTTTGCTTTTTACCATTTGTTTCTCTGTATTATAAATAGAAACCAGCTAATAGATTTAAAGTTTTTTAAGCGTCTCCGCCAACCTCGTTTTCAAACAAGTTTACACCTATGCATAAAATATATTTTTTTTAAAACATAAATAATACAGATAGAAACTATCAATTTTGGGGAAGAGAGCCCATGGTCAACCTACCGGATCAAAACAAAACTGCCTTTATCCGTTAATAATAATCAGTCTTGCGAATATAGGATAAGAGTATGTTCTGAAAACTTTTGGAAAGTTTACGCGTCAAAATAAAAATCTTCCTTATTCCTTGCTTTACTGCATTCCCTATCCTTTCATGCGGGCCGACGATAACTCAGAAAACTTTTGCAAAGTTCACTTCACAAATCGAAATCCAGGAAAGCATTTATTAATATTCTAAAAGGGTTTTGTTGGGGAAACTTTTTTAAGAGTTAAGAATTCCTCAAACGAAAATTTATTATTCTATTTAAAAAATCATTTTGTATGTATCTTCATAAAATGAGTATGAGCCAAAAAATATCATTGGTAACCGACATGTCACGATGCTTATTTTTGGCTCTGATTTTTTATTCATGCGCTCCTGAAATTACTTCGTTTACTGCGTTACCTGTCGCGATCACGAGTGATGCCTAAACTACTTTACCAAATGGGTACAACTGCGTAGATATTATATACAATGAGCAAAAAGGAATGTATCTTGTATTTAGGTGAAACAACCAAGAGATGCGAAAATTAACCATAGTATTATTTACTATATTCACGATAAACGCAAAGGCTCAATCAGCTAATGCAGGAAGGGATGTTACAATATATTTGACTTCAACCTCAACGGCAACGCTTAATGGTAGTGCAAGTACCGGAACTTCGTTCTTGTGGAGAGAAATATCCACTGATTTTATGAGTGGTGCAATTATCTCATCGCCCACATCAAAAACAACAACAGTAACGGGATTTCTTCCAGGAACTTTTTATTTTGAAATAGCCGCGACTAAGGGAGCAACCACAAAAACGGATTCTGTAGTAGTTAGAGTGGATGTTGATGCTCCACCTGCTTATGCTACTTTGCATAGGTTTCTGAATTTATCTGATCCAGCTATACTACATACAATAAACTGGAGAGGTGATACTACTAACTATTTTCTCACAAATAATGCAGTCCACTCGCAAATGCAAGGTGCAGATGGACAGAGATGGAACTTGTACAGAGATAGAACCAATGGATTAATGATTGACCACCTGAGAGGTAAAATAAGATCTCAAATACGTGACGGCTATAGGGCGCCCACAGACGATTTTGCAAGAGCAGAAATTCAGATTGATGCTCCAAGTACTATCATTGATACAAATAAAATTTTAATGTTCGAATGGAAAGGATATTATCCTAATCAACCATTATATATGCACAACAGAAATGACGGTATTGGGACAATATTTCAAATACACTCAAATAGTTCTAATCAAAGTAGTGGTTTAGGATTTGGACTAAACGGGGACAGTTCAATAACATTTATATTATACTCAAATGATTCGACCTTTAGCAGAGAAGCAACTGTTTTAGTAGGGAAGTATAAAGATTGGGTTAATAGATCGCACACTATACGAATAACAATACGCGAGGGATATGGTTATAAAAATCACCCGGCCTTTGTAAAACTAGATATAGATGGTGTGCAAAAGCTGATAATCGATACTGGAAAGATAGGAGGTACTCCTTGGAACGATTTTTCTGACTACAGTAAATTTGGTACATTATATGATTATGGTAAAAGGATAACTGATCCGGAAAATCATTCAAGAAATAGATCGTTCAATTTAATTACTGAAAGTTTTAAGCAATATGTACTTACAACTTCACCACCATTAGTTAAAGTGGGTACAGACCAGATAGTTGTTTTGCCAACTACGTCTGCTACATTAACGAGTACTGCGACTCCGTTTAATACTAGAATAGTAAGTCATGAATGGACAAAAGTATCCGGAGGAAGTGCAACTATTACAAGCCCCAATTCTTTAAAAACGACCGTAACAGGACTATCAAAAGGCAAATACCTATTTAACCTAAAAGCAACAGACGGGAATGGATTAGTTACAAACGTCACCACTACAATAGTTGTAGAACAGAACAATGTTATTGATGCTACAGGCTATAACTATGATGGAGTTATTGATCCGGTTTTAAAAGGTACAGTCTCCACGTTAAGGAATAACAGTATAGATGGTTATGGTTTCTCATTCTATGTTAAGGGGTTTTCAACGACCTCAACCCCTCTGCCAGTTCAGTTTGGTTTACCGGCGGATGGTAAAATAATTAGTCAGAGCAACACATTATATCAAATGCAACCATACAATTCAAACAACACGCTTCGTTTGAATTCTGGTCAAACAGGAACCCTTACATTAACTACCTCAGTAAATACAGAAAAAGTAATGCTATTGCTTAATTCTGGTAACTGCAATTTAGGATATCAGGTAAACTATAGCGATGCTTCTCATGATAATGGTGTCTTATCAGTCCCCGATTGGGGTTGCACTACTTGCGGTATAAATGCTATAGCAAAATTGGGTCGGGTTGATAACAGTGGCAAAATAGAAAGCGATTATTGGTCTATGGCGGAGGACAGTATTATAACAAATCCATCGAAACTAATAAGTTCTATAACATTTAGTCCAACGGGTTCGTGGGTTAACATTTTTGCATTGTCTCAGAGCAATAATGTCATAGTCTATCCTATTGTAAAACGCAGGGAATAATACGACGACAACATTAGATTCCATAACATTAAATGGTTCAATCATATCCAACCCAAGTGATCTTGCAACTGATACTTTAACTAAAGTTAGTGGCGCAGGAAGGCTAAGTTTAATAAATAATCATTCTACCACACCAACAATTACGGGATAGAGAGATTTTAAAGAAAAATAAAAAACCTTCTTATTCCTTTCTTCACTGCATCAGCTATTCATTCATGCTTACGAATGAATAGTTGGATAACTCGCCCATAAACACAAATCCTACTGGAAAACTGATGGTTATTGAGCAGGGCGCAAACGAATTTATACTGATCGGCACAGGCTGTCATATTACTTTTGAGCCTACTGGCGGCAATGCCGGCAAGGCGTGGCAATACGGACAAGTGGAAGAAGGCACTTGTGAAAAAGGTCATTTCAAATTACTGCGTATTCAAAATGGCGATGAACAGATTGGGGTGGCCCGGGCTCCGGTGAAACACCCACGGTGTTGAAGGCATCTCTTATTGTGCAATGAGAAAGATCGTAAATACAGTGGTAAAAGATGTTTAAGAAGGCGCAACTGAATATAGAAAATAACAATAGAATCAACGTGGAAAAAAACTTTTTAAGTAAATAAAAATCCTCCTTTTTTGTTGTTTTACTGTAAAGATTTTTATCAGGCGGGGCCGTCAGATAAAAAAACCAACTAATTTTTCTCTTATGCTTTCAGGCATGCCGGTCTTCTTCATGGTTTTGGCATTCACGAAATATAAAGTTACTTCTCCTGCATTCAACAGTTTTTCATTCTCATTAAATATTTCGCTGTGAAAAATGATCTTATGGTGAAGCGGTAATTCTCTTACTGTAGTTTTTACTGTGATCAAATCATCATATAACGCGGGACGCAAAAACCTGCTGTGAATTTCTGTAACCATCATCAGAATTCCGGAAGCTTCTATTTCTTTATAAGTCAAACCGAGGCTACGCAACGCTTCGGTTCTTCCTATTTCATACAACTGCGCATAATGACCATAATACACCACGCCCATCTGATCGGTAAGTGCGTAATGAATTCGTATTTGTGTTTTGGAAGTGTACATTTTTTTTGGAAAAAAACTTTATTCATTCAAATATTGCATAAACCAATCAGGCAATGATTCTTTGTCTATTCTATTTATTTGTTTGTCCTCTGAAACTTCGGAAATGAGTTTTATTATTTTTCCGGAATTATCAAAAATGTATGCCCGGTTACTTAAGGAAATCGCCGCTTTTAAATTTTCAAGGCTTCTGTAATAGCGACTTCTAATGACTTCTGAATTGACAGGATGTCCTTTTTGAGCAACTCTTATTTTCACCCGGTTGATATTTATTTCCGGGTCTTCCGTTGCAATAAAATAGAGATAAATACGAAAACCTTTTGTGGATGCTTTTTTGATAAAATCTAATTTACTTGTGTGGCTCATAACAGTTTCATAAGAAAACGAAATGTCTTTTTCCAATAAAGATTCACGCAAAAAGTTAGCGATATCAGCTGCGAGGTAAGAGTTGATTTTCAAGCCGTCTGTCAGCATTATCTTGCTGTCAGAAATAATAAGGTGTTTCCAAAGATTTTCATTATTTAATTTTTTCGGTGAAAAATCGGAATATTTAAAAAATAATTGAATATCTGATGTCTGCAAATAAATTTTGTACTCACTAAGATTAAAGTAGCCTAATTCATTTATTGACTTTTCAATATCATCAGCATTTAAATAAATGCCAAACGGAACAACGGTTCTCAATTCATTTATCAAGGTGGTCTTTCCCGAACCATTTGGCCCAGCGAAGATTCTCATTCGTTTTTGAGCCATGCTATGGAACAATATTTTTTTCGGAGATGTTATTTTTATTTTTCAGAAATGATTTTATGACTTTCCTTGTCCCATCAGGGCCTATTTCGATAAGCTGATTATTTTCTTTCATCACTAAGGGTAGATTCGTTTCTTTTGCCCTCTCAAAAGCTTCAACGGAAGCATGCAAGGCCGCACCCGCAATAATTCCCAAGGTTGAACCTTCATAGTCATCATCTGTAACGATCTTATATAGGTCTTTACCAATCAGATCTTTGGCGCGCAAGCTTTCAAATAATTTCTTATCGTTTTTCATATACCCAAATTTACGAAATATATCCTATGCAAATTGCGAATCCAAAAATTCCCCCTGTCCCTATTTCCCCATCATCCCATCCAGACTGATCTTCCCCGGGCCACAAAACAGAATAGCGACTGTGGCGGCCAGGTATATCATGCCTCTTTCGCCCTGGGCAAATATGTTAGCGTTTGAAGCCACAAATACTACCACGCCCATTCCGATGATGATAGGGATACATGCCAGCCTTGTAAACAGACCCAGCATCACAAGAATTCCGCAGACCAATTCAGCAAAAGTAATCAGGGCCAAAGACAACGTAGAGCCCATGTGCATAAAATTCACAAATGAATATCGTAGGGTATTGAATTTTATCAGCTTCTGATACCCGTGATGAGCCAGCAAAAGCCCTGATGCTACACGCAATACAAGCATACCAAAATTGAAAGCGCCATTGGAATATTTTGTAGAAAGTAATTTACTCATAATTTATTTTACAATTGTATTAACTAAAGATTGGCGCAATTTAAATTGTTTTTCATTGCATTCAAATATTTTTGGGACTTGCGATCTTTTGAAAAGCAATTACGGAATGGTGTTTGTACTTTTGTGCAGCATAAAAAATAGGTTTTTAAACCTGAATGGTGTGTTGTAATTTATTCAATCATGAAAAATAAAATCATAATATTGATGACGCGTTTTTTTCTCCCGGTACTATTTTTTCTTATGTCCGCTTCATGCTTTGCTCAGCCTAACTATAACGTGACGGATCCTGAAAAAAGTTTTAAAGATGCGAAAGATTATTTTATCAAAGGCCAGTATAGTATCGCCTATCCCCTGCTAAAACCCTTAGTGGATAAGTATCCGGATAATACCACGAGCAGTCATTCGTATCTTAATCAGGATGTGGCTTATTATACGATCGTATGCGAACTGAAGTTGGACCACGACATAGCTGCGGAAGATGCTAAACGATTTATTGCATCGGCTCTCAACATACCCCGGCAGCAGTTGATGAGTTTTTACCTGGCGCAATATTATTTTAGTAAAAACGACTATACCGATGCGGTGACTTATTACGAAAAGGCAGGCTATGATAATTTAAGCAATGAAGAAATTGCCGATGCAAAGTTTGAACTGGCTTATTCTTATTTTAATACACACCAGTTTGACAAGGCCAAACCTTTATTCAACGAAATTCACCAACTGCCTGGTAATAAATATTATAATGATGCAAATTATTATTATGGATACTTATGTTACAAGGATCGCGATTATAATGAGGCACTTTCAGCTTTTCAAAAAGTAGAATCTGTTCCCAAATACAGCGAACTGGTTCCGTTTTACATCGCGCAGATCTATTATTTCCAGGGCGATAAAGACAAGGCACTCCAGTATGGTCAAAGTCACCTAAGCAAGGCGGACATCGCCAACAATAAAGATGTAAGCTTACTTTTGGGGCAGATATATTTTGAGAAAAAAGAGTTTTCAAAAGCATTGCCTTTGTTGGAATTGTACGTGAACAGCAGCGATAAAGTTTCTAAAGAAGTAATGTATGAACTGAGCTATTGCTACTACGATGCAGGCAACGTAAACAAAGCCATCGAAGGGTTTAAACAGTTAAGTAATGAAAAAGATTCTTTGGGGCAAAATTCCATGTATCTTCTCGGAGGCCTTTATTTAAAAACCGGGCAAAAAGAAAATGCAAGAAACGCTTTTCTATATGGTGCTGATAATAATAGCAACGCTAAACAACAGGAAATATCAAAATTCAATTATGCAAAGCTGTCGTACGAGTTGGGCTACCAGGATATAGCTTTAAATTCTATGAAGCAATTTCTTGCAGGCTATCCCAATTCGCAATATGCCGGAGAGGCAAAAGAAATTGTGATCCAGCTTTTGGCCAATACCAATAATTACGCAGAAGCATTGACATTGTACAATTCATTAGGACAGCCAACGCCAACGATGCAAAAAATTTATCCAAAAATCTTGTTTGGGCAGGCCACTACTTACATCAACGATCAGAAATTAAATGAGGCAAATGATTTGCTTACTAAAATTATCAAAGACCCCAATGCCGGTCCGGTATTGCCCTTTGCCAATTTCTGGAAGGGAGAAATTTCGTACAGGCTTACCCGGTATGACGAGGCAATTAAGTACATGAACGACTACCTTCAATTCGGCGGTATCCAGGGCGAAGCAAATCCTAAAGATGCCAGGTACGTGCTTGGATACAGCTATCTCGAAACTGGAAGCTATAACCAGGCCATTCCAAATTTCAAACAGGTAGCCCCATCTATTTCTGCAAGTTCATCCGCTTTGGAGCAGGATGCTTATGTACGCATGGCCGATTGTCATTTCATGCAAAAAAATTACAGCACGGCAAAAAGTATGTATCAAAATGTAATCAATCTTGGGCTGTCACAAGGAGATTATTCATTGTACCAGGTGGCGCTTATAAATGGTATTAATAATCCTGCGGAGAAAATTAAAACCTTTAATACACTGGTACAGCGATACCCTCAAAGCGACCTTGTTCCGGAAGCTTATTTACAAATTGCCAATGCTTACATGGTGCAGGAAAATTTTAAAGATGCCATTCCTTATCTCAATAAAGTATTGAATATAAATTCAGCTTCAGGTCAATTTCCGAAAGTGTATTTGAAACTGGGCCTCGCCTATTACAACATGCGGGACAATAATGACGCATTAACGAACTATAAAAAGCTGATAACTACTTATCCTCAGTCGGAGGAAGCGAACGAAGCTCTTGACAATATGAAAAATATTTATGTAGAAATGGGCAAGCCAAATGAATATCTTGATTTTGTAAATAAAACCGGAAAAGTGATTAGTATCTCAGAAGCGGATTCTTTGACTTATGCATCAGCAGAATTAAAATATAGCAACAATGATTGTACAGGGGCTATCAGTGCGTTCAACAGTTACCTCACTTCTTATCCCCAGGGCGCCTATACACTAAAAGCCAATTTTTATAAGAGCGAATGTTACGTAAAGAATAAGGATTTCGCGGGAGCAATTACAGGCTATGAAGCGGTGGTGGCGCAAGGCAACAGTCCTTATGCCGAAAGGGCTGCACTCGCGGCGGCACGTATCTATTATTTTGAATTAAAAGATTATAAGCAATCGACTATCTATTTTTCAAAATTGCTTGGACTGGCGACAACGCCCGATAATCAGTTAGAAGCGCTGCGCGGCCTGGTAAGAAGCTATTATCAAACCAAGGATTATACACAAGCAAACAACACTGCCAAGGAACTCCTCACTAAAAAGGGAATTAGCCTGGATGATAAGGCCATTGCTAATTTGGTATTGGGGAAATCTTTGCAAGTAGCCAATAATTGCGATGAAGCTATCAAAGCATTCAAAGAAGTGGCAGCGATCAATAAATCTGAATGGGGAGCAGAAGCCCGGTACGAAGAAGCTAATTGTTATTACACCCTCAATCAACTGCCTACTGCCGAAAAAGCGGCGATGCAAGTGATTAAGGTTACCGGCTCTTACGATTACTGGGTAACAAGGTCATACATTTTGTTAGGTGATATTTATCTTAAAGAAAATGATTATTTCAATGCGAAAGCTACTTACAAAAGTGTAGCAGATAATGCAGTGCTCCCTGATTTAAAAAAAGAAGCGCAGGATAAACTTGCAATTGCGATTACTGAAGAACAACAACATTCCAAAGTACAAACAACACCATCAAAATAAGACAACATACATTGAAAAGAAACGACCAACAAAAATCCGATACGTTTAATAAACCGATGATGACAACATTTCTCAATGGATTAATTTTTGCTTTACCACTTTGCTTTTTCTTTGGTATTGCAAATGCCCAGGACACAACGCATCGGCAAACAATTGAAATTACGTCTGCCTACAAACCTTCGTTGTTGAATACGGTGAAGATTAATTTATATGCTTCGCCTGTAACGTCGGACACTTCACGGCCACGGCTGAATTATTCCATTCCTTCAGAAAGTTTGTTTTATACTTATAAGGCAAATGCTTTGAGCCCATTGGCTTTGGATATTGACACGTCCTTAGATCTTGGCGGCAGAAACCAGTTAAAAGTTGGTTTTGGAAATAATACCACTCCTTTTGTATCCGGAGCTTTCAGCTTTGGAGATGGTAAACATAGCCTGGGAAATATTTATGGTAATTATATTTCGTCACGTGGAAAGATTCAATACCAGGATTTTAATGAATTAAATTTGAAAGGTACCGGAAGCCTCTTTACTGAAAAGAATGAAGTATACGCCGGTATGGGCTTCGCGCTGCATCAGTATTATCAATACGGATACAATCATGCAATAAATACTTTTAGCAAATCCGATATTTCGCGTGGCTACCAGGATTTTTCTGTGAATATAGGCTATAGAAATATAGTTCCGAACGACCTTGGAATTAATTACAATCCGCATATTGAGGTGCATCAATTTGCACGCGGCAGTAAAGCAGGCGAAACAAACCTGATCATGAATCTGCCCGCAGAAAAAAGATTCTCTGATAAGGTGTCATTCAAAGTAGCGTTACTAGGCAATTTTAATCATTATAAAATAAAAGGCGACACGGTATCTTTCAGCAACAATCTTTTTCAACTAGTTCCCGAATTCACTTATTACGGCGACAGGTTTACGATGCATGCAGGAATATCGCCTACCTGGAATAATGGTGCACTCGCGATTTTACCAAATATATACGGCGAAGCCAAACTATCACAAAGCATTCTCAGCATACAGGCCGGAGTGGTCGGCACGTATATTGCCAACAGTTTCCGCAGCTTAAGCGAAGAAAACCCTTATATGAGCGATCCGACCTTTTTAAAAAATACCAAAGAGATGCAATATTATGGAGGCATAAAAGCAACGCTTGGAAACCATTTCAACTTCAGCGCCAAGGCTGCTTATATCTCGTACACTGACATGCCTTTGTTTGTCAATGATACCCTTGCAGGAAACACTTTTGTTGTTTCAAATGAAAGTAAAATAAACAATTTCCAGATCCATGGCGATTTGAATTTTGTAAGCCAGGATAAGTTTACAGTTACAGGAGCAGTTGATCTGAACAGCTATACCGGATTACGCGATAATGCAGAAGCCTGGGGCCTATTTCCACTTAAATTAACCGGCTCTCTCCGTTGGAATGCCTTCGAACACGTTTTAATAAAAGCTGACCTGGCGGCATTTTCGGGCGCCAGCGCGCGGACAAAAACAGGAGCTGTTAGCAACCAGGGTGGAAGCGATCTTAGCGCCGGCGCAGAATACCAGGTCACTAAAAAGATTGGTGTATGGCTGGATTTTGATAATTTGTTCAACAACAAATACCAACGCTGGTACAATTATCCCGTTTACGGTTTCCAGGTTATTGGTGGCGTATTAATTCATTTTTAAAAAAAGAAGTTTAAGTACTCGTTTTATTTTCATAAAAAGTCTGAATATTGAATTAAGCTCAAATGAACTTTTCTTAAAATCTTTCGAAATAAAATATAGATATTTGCTCCTATGCAGGAATTGATCACCTCTTTTATTATTCAGTCGAAAGAATGCAGACTTAGAGGCATCGGACGATTTGAGTATGTGAAGCATCCAGCGCAATCGGACATCGCCAATAAACAATTATTGCCTCCGGTAAATGAAAGAATTTTTAAAGCCAGGGAAGAACGAATCTCAGACGAATTGATACGATATGTAGCAAATAAAAATAAAGTGGGGCCGGAGAAAGCGTTGGAGCAAATTAAGGAATGGTGCGCCGAAACAAAGTTAACACTACAGGGAGGCAAAGAAATCATACTGGATTCTTTAGGAATTTTAAAAACAAACCAGGCCGGAAGTATTATTTTTGAAGGGATCGAACCTATTTCATTTTTCGGGCCGGTTACTGTAGAAAGAGTTGTTCATAAAAACAGTACTCACCAGGTTTTGGTAGGTGACAGGGAGACCAATTCCTCTGTGATGAGCGAATTCTACAAAGATGAAGAGGAAACAGAAAAGGTAACCAACAATAGCTGGAAAATAGTTTCGCTTGTACTTGGAGCTGCTGCTTTAGTCTTGCTCATTTTCTATTTCTATAATCATTCATTTTCTGTATCCGAAATTGGGAACCATGAAAAAGTGGCGTCACAATCTCCATCCGCTACCTATGCGCCTCAATAGTATACTAAACATTTTGAAAAATGAAAATCTATATTTTTCGTTGGTTTACTATAGTCACATAGGTTATTAATCGTGTAATATATTGAACAGAACGAATTCGCTATCCGGTTTAAAACGATCTTAAACTTCTGAAAAATTGCCTCTAAAAATAACATTATGATCGTGTATGATTCATGCCCCAATTGTGGCGATAAGAATATCCATCTTATTTTAACCGCGAAAGACCATACCGTTTCGGAAGAAGAATTTGAAATTTGGGAATGCGAAAATTGTACACAACGTTTCACTCAGAACATTCCGGAAGAAGATAAAATAGGCCCCTATTATCAATCTCAAAATTACATTTCGCATAGCGATACTTCTACAGGACTTATCAATACCATTTATCACAAAGTAAGGAAGCATACACTGGTACAAAAAAGAAAATTGGTAGAAAAAGCAACCGGAAAAAAAACGGGAAGTATTTTAGATGTTGGCGCAGGCACGGCGGCTTTTTTAAACAACATGCAACAGGCTGGTTGGAACAGCACCGGCATAGAGCCCGATGAAAGCGCCCGCCAAAAGGCATTGGAACTTTACGGGCTTGATTTAAAAAACGCAGAATATCTTTATCTACTGTCACCTAAAAGCTTTGATGCTATTACATTATGGCATGTATTAGAACATGTGCATGATCTTCATAAGTATGTTGAGCAACTCAAGAATTTGTTAGCTGACGATGGCAAATTATTTATCGCAGTGCCTAATTATACAAGCGGCGACGAAAAAATTTACCAGGAATTTTGGGCTGCTTATGATGTGCCGCGCCACCTTTATCATTTCTCTCCTGAGTCCATGAAAATACTCTTAACCTCCCATGGACTAAAAGTAGAAGCCATGAAGCCTATGTGGTACGACAGTGTGTATGTAAGCATGCTGAGCGAACAATGTAAAACCGGGGATTCACATCCGATAAAAGCCATTTTAAATGGCATGGCTTCTAACTTAAGCGCGATATCTGATAAAACAAAATGCAGTTCAATCATCTATATCGCTTCGCGAAAATAATGGGGCGTTACATTGTGATTCGGCATTTGCGATCACATCATTTTTCGATTTTTCTATAAACCTTTTTTATAGATTTTAAAAAAGAATGGTGCAATTTTTGTGTTCAATTTCAGAAAGAAAAATCATGAAACCAAATACGATTCAGAAATGGACAGGTATTGCTTTTCCCGCGATGTTAGTGGCTCTTATTTTTACAGCCTGCTCATCCACGCATCATGCAGGGAAGCCAACTGCGGGCGACATTAAAGACATGGTAGATTCTTCTCAATTTGTTTTCGTTGCCGACAGAATGACCCCGATGCGTGGCGGATCAAAAACGTTGACGTCATACTATGCGGTGACACTAATGAAGGATAGCATTAATTGTTATCTTCCTTACGTGGGACGCGCTACGCAGGCTCCTATGAACATGACAGGTGGTGGCATTGAACTTATTTCTTCTAAATTTTCTTATGATGTGGTAAATAAAAAAGAAGATCAATGGGAAATAACAATCAAGCCAAATGAAACCAGAGATGTTCAGCAATTATTCTTTAGTATTTTTTCAAATGGATCGGCAAATCTTAATGTAACCAGCACCAACAGAGATCCGATTTCATTTTCCGGACATCTTGAAAAACTGAAGTAACCTGCGGGTAAGAATGGAAAAAATTGGTGAAACATAAATGATGATAATTTTTTATGAAGATTATAAAGAGTAATTTCATTTTAGAAATACTAAAAAGATCCTATGAATTTTATTATCGATTTACTGCTTGAAGCTGCTTTACTTTTTATCCTGGCAACGATATTACCGGGAATAAAAATTAAAAATTACACCACGGCTATTTTCGTTTGTTTGGTAGTTGGCGTCCTTAATGCCACAATAGGCCTATTGATCAGGCTACCGCTGGATATCATTACTCTGGGTTTGCTTACTTTCATTGTAAGATTATTCGTCACTGGCATCATGATCAAATTTGCGGGCAATCTCTTCAAAGGATTTCTCGTTAAGAACTGGTTCTACGCTTTTTTACTTGCTCTATGCCTTGCTATTGGGGCGATGCTTTTTCAACAAATCGGTTTATAGAATTTACGTCCTTCTAGGTCCAACGGCGGCAAATCATTGCGACAATCATACATAACTGTTACTGTTACTCCCCCACCAGGACTTTTTGCAGGAAACGATACACCTATTTTAGTTAATCAATCTTTACAATCAGTTGCCTTTGATGTTAACATCGTTGGCTTCACGGATTATATATGGTCAAAGGTCAATCTCTGCTCCCAACTAAGAATCTTTTTTATTTGTCCTTTTACTGCAAATTCTTATTTCCCGGCATTATATTTCGCAACCACATCATCCAGCATATTTTTAAATTTTTCTACGTCGGAATCGTAGCCGTATCCCTCTGGCTCAAGCCGGTTTTCATTGGCATCTAAGAAAAAATAGTAAGGCTGCACATTGGCGTTGTAGTGTGTTACCTGCAGGTCGGCATTTTTATCGCCGAGAGTGGTGATTTGTCTATTCAGGGCTTTTGAAAAATAAATTTCGCCAGGCTGAAGATCTATATTCGTTACATCAATATATAAAGATGCGATTACAAAATTTTCTTTTAAACGTTTCATTACTTCCGCGTTGCTCCAAACCTGCCCTTCCATGGCGCGGCAGTTGGGGCAATTAATACCAGTGAAATCAAGCATCAATGGCTTATGCACTTTCCTCGCTACGGCCAATGCTTCATCATAGTCAAAATAAGTAACCAAACCGTACTCAACCACTACCGGCGGCTCATAGATTTTCATCCTGTCATAATATTTTACAGGATGTGGTAATTGATTCGAAGTTGATGATGAATCAGCGTGACTATAAGAAACCGTATTCTTTAAAGCGGAAGCATTAAAATCCTGGGTACCCATTGGAGGCACGAAAGCGCTGATTGCTTTTAATGGTGCACCCCACATCCCCGGAATCATATAAAGAGCAAATGAAAAAGAAGCGATGGCAAAGAACAATCTTGTTACACTCAGGTACGGAACACCAAAATCATTCTTCGGTAATTCATCATCGTGATGAAATTTTAATTTCCCCAACAAATAAATGCCAAGTAGCACAAAAATCACAATCCATAATGCAAGAAAAACCTCTCGATCGAGCAGCCGCCAACTTTTCGACAGATCCGCATTTGACAAAAATTTCAAGGCTAGCGCCAGTTCTAAAAATCCTAACGTAACTTTTACCGCATTAAGCCATCCACCCGATTTTCCCAGCATATTTAATTTACCAGGAAAAAATGCAAAGAAAGCAAATGGCAGGGCGAGCGCCAGCGAAAATGAAAACATACCCACAAGTGGTCCCCAATAGCTTCCACGCGCTGCTATAACTAATAGATTTCCTATGATTGGCCCTGTACACGAAAAAGAAATTACTACAAGGGTTAACGCCATAAAAAATATCCCAAGAAAACTTCCTGTACCCGCTTTACTATCCGCTCTATTACCCCACGAACTGGGTAATTCAATATTGAAAGCACCCAAAAATGAAATCCCAAAAATTAAAAACACAACGAAAAAAATGAGGTTAGCAATCCAGTTGGTAGCAAGATTATTGAGTGCTGTCGGACCAAATAATACCGTGATCAGAAATCCAAGTAATGTAAAAATCACAATGATGGAAGTAGAATACGAAACCGCGTTTTTGATCCCTTCTGCTTTTGTTTTGCTCCGCTTGATAAAAAAGCTGACGGTAACAGGAATCATAGAAAAAACGCAAGGAGTGATTAATGCAATCAATCCTCCTGCAAAGCCCGCAATAAATATCCACCACAAAGACTTTGTAGCAACACTACCTCCGTCATTTGCCTGCTTTAATTCTGATCGTGCGTTTTTCTTTTCAGGTAAAACAAAAATCTTAAAGTCTTTTTCCCACGGCAAATATTGTTCTCCAACCTGAACCATATAATCCACGGTGCCTTTTACCAAAAAACTATCGGACGGCGAAGCCGAAATTTTTTGTTGCCATTCAACGGAATCTTTAAAAAAATGAACTTCACCGGGCAAAGTCGGAACCGTTGCATTCTGTTCATCACCTTTATGTGTGATGGAATCCCGGAGCAATTTTTTTACAGAAGAATCGAATTGAATGGTAGAGTATAAGGCATCATCGGGAGATCTTTGCAACCCAAATAATTTGACACTGGGATCTATTTTCCCTTTGATAGAAACAACGACAGTACTATCATTTAATCGTTGTGTATTAAAGTTAAATGTTACACCTGTCGTATCGTTTGTATCCTGGGCGGGCACATTGCAGGAAACAATTAATAACCCCAATAAAGCAATAAGCGTAGCAAATTTCCTCATTAAAAACATTGACTGATTCACGGAAATTATTTAAGCGCGACAGAAAATTTTTCTGTTTTGGGGGGAAGGCATTGCTTGTCGTTGCACACCATAAACTCAACGGCTACATTCACCGACGTATTTACAGACGACTTTAATGTTACCTTCTGCACAAAATCAACTTTATTTGAAAATTGCTTTACATCAATATTTCCAAAAAGAGGTTCTTTATGTGTTTCCAGTTTGCCCACTTCTTTTGCCTTGCCGTCCATTATTACGAGTGGGTTTTTAGTAAAAGTTAAACTGGTTTTGATGGGGCCGCCGTCGGGAGTAGATTGTGAATAGATATGCCAACCGTTGTCTATGTTGGCTGTTACGTGTATTTCGTAAACCTTATCGTTGATCTTTTTGGACGTGGTTGTCCAGGTAACGGGATTTTGAATTTGAGCAAAAAGAAAATTAGCGCAAAGAAGCAAAACACCTGCGATGAACATTTTTTTCATGATAAATCTATTAATTGGCAAATTTATTTGTTATTGATTTCTAACAGTCGCAAATTTAATCAAAACCTAACAGGATTAAAAGCAATTGCGCGGCTTATAATCTGTCAAAGAAAGGAATTTTGCGTTTTTATGTTGATGTTTAACTTTTGGTTATACTTCGCAAGGTGCAAAACAGTGAATGATTTTATACGGTCGGGACGCTTTCTTCGGCGGCCTGAACGATTAATCGTCCGTCGGTGTTTCCTTTAAAGAGATGCCGTCGTCTGGTCTCCGATCTAAGACACTTAAAGATTTATCTATTTGTCCGTAAAAACTTATTTATTTTTTCGCTGGAATAAATGCCTATCAGATGCGACCGAACCAATTCAGGAGAAGGAATTGAATCGTCTGAAACAAGTAAGGTAAGATTTTTAGAAGCGCTAACAGGCATGTGACAGTTAATACAGTTAGCCATCATAAAAGATGGGGTCTTATCATGAAGAGTAGCGGCGCTATGATTGGGTCGCGTATGGCAACTCATACATTTCTGAGCGTAAGTAATTAGGTTTCCATCTTCTTTTACATGGGTATTATGACAGGTAGAGCAGGTCATTGTTCCGCTTATCCTAAAACATTTGCTGGCAGTAAGTAACCCATATTGATTGGCATGTACATCCAGATTAAATGAATCTATCCTTGCGGAGTTTTTTATAAAATATTTTGAAAGCGTGTCTCCCGGAAGAAAGGAAAAAGAAGGCTTCATACTTAGCATTGTGCCTGAATGGCACAATGCGCACGCATCAAGACTTTGCTGGCGGCTTAATGAAGCAGGATTTATAATAAAGCGTGCAAGTTTCGCCTTCGGATTAGCCTCTTGAAATTCCACATGTTTTTCTCCAGGCCCGTGACATCTTTCACAATCTACACCGTAAATTATCTGCTTTGGGATAAAATCACCATGCAGGGAATTATCTGATTCAAAAGTAGTATGACATTCCATGCACCTTGGTTCAATAAACCTGCTGAATAAGATCTTATCACTTGGATAACCAGGACTATTAGCCCAGTGATGTACACCGGCAAAATAAGAAACAGGAAGCTGGTAAAGTTCATTATGTTTCCAATAAAGATAAGTTTGCCCTTTTTTACCAGAGCCTATTACAATATCAAAACGCTCTGCCTCTTCTGCCTTACCATTAATATATTCAGCCTGGAATAAGCCGCCTTTTCTTTCTTCCATCACCACCTTCATAGAATCGTTATATTCAAACGTATTCTCATTTTTTTTAAAGCTACCCTTTATATAGTCTTTAAAAGCGATTCCGGAAGTTAGATGGTGCATCGTTGTACTAAAAGAATCGTAAATGGCTTGATGGCAGGTTCTGCAAGATTCAGAACCTGCATACTCCTGGCCATTTGGATTTGTAATAATTACTTTTTTTTGTGGAGTATCATTGATGCATCGGTTAAAAACAATTATGCATAAAGTAATAATGCCTGTAAAAAGTATTGATCGTTTGTTGTACATTAAGAAATTAGTTTGTGCCGTTGCAATACACCTACTTAACTATTGGCAACGGAAAACAAAAATAGTAAATTAAAAACTTTAGTCCGAATCTGTGTTCCCCCAAAAACCCTCCGACATGTCTTAAAGCCATACGCCGCCGTTATTGTATGTTTGTGCAGATGGCTTCGCGGCGGCGCATATACCAACCAGTAGAATTATAAGATCCGTGATTGGAATCTTCACGAGCCATTGCTAAATAGGAATCTAACGAATTTGTTTGTTTGCTGTTCGATTTTTCATAATTACAGATCTTAATCCTGAATTGGCGTTCTTTTAAAGTGGATGCCGTCGTCTGGTCTCCGACTTACGACATCAATGGATCCAATACCTATGCAGTCTTAGAAAATTTTTATCAGGAAGGGATATATCTTCCGATCGCTATCGGAATTAAAATGCTGAAACATTACTCCGGAATTTAAGTTTTTGGCTTCTTAATCCCGTTGATCGGAGACCAGACGGGGACGCTCCATACCGGGAAATATCTTTAATTTTGAAAAAGGAAATGATTACAACAGCGCAGAAATCACGAATAATTTTTACAACCCGGACAGTTCATTCTTGTTTGCGCTTAGGGGAGGTCGGGGTGCGAGCCTCTTCGCTTTTTGTTCTTAGAGTTTATCGAAGGGTCGGGTCCGAAGTATTTATATTTTAATATGGCCCTGCATTGTTTTATATTTTAATTTTATGGAAGTAACTATTCAATCAGAATTGTATTGTATGAGTCAAAAAATACAATATCAATATTAAATTCTACTATGAGGAAGATATTTCCATTATTCACTATGCTGCTATTATTTTCAGCAAAAGCAGCCGCTCAGTTCAGTCTGCAAAATTTTCATCTCAATTTTTTTGGTGGAATGGCCAACTACCATGGCGACTTGCAAAATAAATGGTTCACGTTTTCCCAATCTAAATTGGCGGGCGGTATAGGTGGAACTTATGATCTTTCAGATCATTTGTCGTTAAGAGGAACGTTCGTTTATGCACACATTGCCGCAGATGACAAATTGGGCAATAACCCTGCAAGAAATTTGAATTTTGCTTCCAGGCTTTACGAGGTAAGTGCGGGCGTTGAATACTATTTTACCCCTGTTGATGAACATGTTTTAACACCGTATGTTTTTGGAGGAATAGCATATTACCATTTTAATCCCTATACATACGATACTACGGGCAAACAAATTGGTTTAAGATCGTTAAATACAGAAGGAGAAGGTTTTGTTGCGGGAAGGCCTGCTTACAAAGTCTATCAATTTGGAATTCCATTTGGCGCAGGCATAAAGTTTTCTCTATCTCAAAATATAAATGTTGGTATTGAAGTAGGATTCAGAAAATTATTTACCGACTATCTTGACGACGTAAGCACTACTTATGTTGATGAAAATGTATTGCTGGCAAAAATGGGCCCCAAGACTGTGGAGCTTGCTTATCGCGGTAATGAACTTAAAGACGGAATGCCTTACCCGCCTGGCGGAACCCCACGGGGATCAAAACCAAAAGACTGGTATTATTTTGCCGGCTTCACGGCATCGTTTCGTATCTTCCAAAAAGAGTATGCACCAAACGATACACATGGTTTCAGACAAGGGCATGCACAATATGATTGCCCAAAGAATGTACTGTAGCAGAAAGCATGTAACCATCAAATGAACAAACAGAAGTAGAAGTAATAACTACGCGAAAAGGCGATGAAAAATCCCGCACTGGCCCAGATATGCAGCAAAGGCAAAGAGGCGTTGGCGTATCTGTGCCAATGGAAAGAATTTTTAAAAATTAGGGAGTTGGACACTTTAATAGTATGATGTACTTTCAAGGCACAGATACACAGCAGCATAAAAGCTATACTGCATATCTGCGCCAGAGGGAGAAAAAAACGATGCTACATATCTGCGACAGACCGCGGTTATCATTCCTGCCTACGCCAACCCGCGGTCTGACCTTCGGTACCGAGCGCTGTCTTCACGTCCCCAGCGGTTTAATCCTCCGTCGGTGTCCTTTAAAGTGGACGCCGTCGCCTGGTCTCCGACCTGCGACATCAATGGAGTAAATACCCACGAAGGCTTAGAAAAATTCTTTCAGGAAGGGATAGATCTTCCGATAGCTATCGTAATTGGAATGCTGAAACATTACTTTGGAAAGTAATTTTTGGCTTCGTAATCCCGTTGGCCGCAGACCAAACGGGGGCGCTTCAGGCGGGTTATTTTTAATTTTGAAAGAGGAACACCCACGGAGGCTTAAACCCACAAATACCCACGATTCTTATTTTGATGCCTTTACCCAACTGGCGCAGTTCTCCCGACCTGTGACTACACGTTATTGAATCACTTGTCCTAAAATCATTTGTCTCCTCATATCCCAATAATTCTTACTTTTATCGTATCAACAAATTATATAAGATGAAATCTACATTTTATCTCTTACTAATTATCGTGACATGCAATGCCATTTTTACTTCCTGCAATAAGAACGCAGACAACCCTACGCCTCCCCAGCTCGACAGCCTGAATGCTGCGTTACCAAAGCAAATTATAATTTCCAACACATCCGATTCGGAAGGTACAACCGTAACTGACAACGTTGTAGTTTCTGTAAAATACGATACTACCAATAGGATGATTCAATTATACCGTGATGATACCACCAATACAAATCCTTATGATGTATTGGGAGAAACGTACTCTTATAATAACGATGGCTATCTTATCAGCATAAAGGAAGCTGATGATGGCACTGATGACCAGAACTCAGACAACACCTATAATGTAACCTTCAATAGAGACGCAAATAATAATATTAATTATATAGCACAAATCTCTAAAGACAGAAGTTGGTCTGACAGCATTTTTTATAAATACGAACCTTCCAATGGAGGAACCGTCATTACCACTATTAATCATTATTATGAAGGCTCGTCAGATTTATCCGGAGAAGATACTTTAGTTTATACGTATAACTCAAATCATGGGTTACTCCAGTTGGCTGACTTTCAATCTAATACCTTGTTTACTTTAAATACAAACGGACCCGTACAATCTTATCTGACCAATACGCTTGTTTACAATGCAACTGTAAATTATACTTATGCTTCAGGGTCACCTGATGGAAAAGCAGATGCTTTCACCCAAGCCCTAATGGGCAAAGATTATTATATGACTGACGTGCTCGATTATGACCCTTTTGTATACTCTTATTATAGTTATAATGATTATGACGAAGTTTCAATTCCATTTACAAATCCCTATCATATTTCATCCGCTAATTTTAAAGCAGTGGGATTTAATGCAAACAATAATTTTACCGATAACATAACAGATACCTGGTCGTACCTGTTAAATGCACAAAATAATGTTACCCAGGTAATTTTCGATAGTAGTGATGGAGACAAAGAAATTATTAAATTCAGGTATTAAGAAATGGCTTAAATATCAATTAAGGTAAATACTTTAAAGGCACAAACATTAGGGCCTCAATCAGTAAACCAACAAATTTCCTAGATTCTTATTTTGGTAACCCAATAGGATGTAAATACGAATCCAATTCCTTTGGCCAAATTAAAAATACACTTGCTAAGAATTCAATATTTTTACGCAACCAAAGTTTTTATTTACTTAGTAATTCAATCTGCATAAATAAACTATCTATGAAAAGATCACTATTTCTTATTGCTACATTATTCTCGTTAGCAGCATGCCAAAACAATTCTAATCCTACAAATAGAGTCATGGCTGTTCAGGGAATTGATTCTTCCATTAATCCCGGGAATAATTTTTTCATGTACGTAAACCATATATGGTATGACACCGCTCAAATACCACCATCACAGTCAGGCGTAGGTGCTTATATGTTTATGAACTATCCTCAGCGTTTGCTTTTGCAAGGCATATTGGATAGTGTATCTAAAGCCAGCAACACTGCAGGAAGCATTGAACAAAAGCTCGGGGATTTTTATGCGTCAGGTATGGATACCACTACTATCAATGGATTGGGTTATGATCCTATCAAACCAATACTTTCTCAAATTGAGAGCATCAGTGATATCGCTTCTTTAATAAGATTTGTAGTCAGTGAATCAAAACTGGAGAATAATTCTGTTTTAGGTTTTGGGGTGGGGCCTGATAACAAAAACAGCGAACTTAATATTGCACATATTTATCAAACAGGTATTGGCCTGCCCGAAAGAGATTATTATTTTAAAACAGATCCTTCCAGCATTGGTATTCAGCAAGCATACAAAATATATCTCGCCACGCTGTTTACACTTACCGGCAGCGACGCTGCAACTGCAACAAAAGATGCTGATATTGTTTACAACATAGAAAAACAAATAGCTTCTTCACATAAAACGAATATCGAGTTACGCGATGTAAATGCGAACTATAATAAAATGTCTGTTGCCAATCTTACGAAGCGACAACCAAATATTAGCTGGACCAATGTGTTGAATGACCTGGGTGCGAAAACAGATTCTATTGATGTAGGGCAACCTGCTTATTACGATAAACTCAATGTTCTTTTACAATCCATTCCTATAAACGAATGGAAAATTTACCTGCGCGCTCATTCGATAAGTAACTACGACAATGTACTAAGCAAACCTTTTGTGGACGCAGCATTTGAATTCAATAAAGTATTGTCGGGGCAGGCGATGCAAAAAACACGTGGCGAGATCATGGCCAGTAATGTGGATAGGTCATTGGGACAGGCACTTGGACAGTTGTATGTAAAAAAATATTTTTCAGAAGCTGCAAAAAAGCGGGCACTGGAACTGGTTAATAATTTACAGCAGGCATTAGCAGCAAGAATAGATAAGCTGGATTGGATGAGCGATAGCACTAAACAAAAAGCGAAAGAAAAACTGTTTGCCATGACCAAAAAAATAGGATATCCTGATAAGTGGAGAGATTACAGCAATGTAACTGTTGTAAAAGGGAACTACTTTCAGAATGTGGTATCGGCTGCTTCCGGCAATTACCAGTATGATCTGGCGAAATTGAATAAACCGGTTGACAGGACAGAATGGTTTACCACTCCGTCAACGGTAACAGCTTACAATAATCCTTCTGCCAACGAAATTGTTTTTCCTGCTGCGATCCTGCAGCCTCCGTATTTTGATAACAATGCCGATGATGCCCTCAACTATGGTGGTATCGGCGTGGTGATAGGCCATGAAATGACTCATACATTTGATGACCAGGGCGCGCAGTTCGATAAGTTTGGTAATGTAAAAAACTGGTGGACAACTGAAGATTATAAAAAGTTTAAAGCAAAAACGCAGCAGGTAGTTGACTTGTATAATTCATTTACCGAATTGGATACTCTACATGTAAAAGGCGCCATGACGCTCGGCGAAAATACTGCTGATATTGGCGGCGTTTCCATTGCTTATGATGCTTTTAAAATGACCAAAGAAGGACATGATACTACGAAGCTTGATGGTGTATATACTCCTGATCAACGTTTCTTTATTTCTATTGCAAAGATATGGCGGGTAAAAATGAAAGATCAGTTTCTACGCTACTGGATCAATAACAATCCTCACTCCCCTCCTATGTGGCGTGTAAATGGACCACTCATGAACACCACTCCTTTTTATAAAGCATTCAATGTACAGCCGGGAGATTCGATGTATCTACCGGAAAAGGATAGGATACATATCTGGTAAGATAACAAAGATTATTAAAGTTTTTTTTTGGAATTTTTCCAGATTTTGGTCTACCGAAAGTATAAAAAACTTTTAATTATTATAGACAATACTTTTGCCAGTAAACCAACAAATACCCACGATTCTTAATTTGGTAACTTTACGCAATGAATCAACCACTCTCCCAACCTTTCGAAATATTTTTAATGAATGAACAGCCATTTACTTGTCCCCGTCGTGGTGCGCGTTGCGAAGAAATCGCCAACTTGTGGTTAATGCTAACACGCTCCGTATTAAGAGTTTTCTCAAGTTCCATCTTTTTATGATGCTATGGCAAACTGTTTTGCTTTTTTATTTGGTATTAAAATGATCAAAGAAATAATTCCGATCACTGAAAAGATAGCGCCAAAAATAAAAACCGAAGAATGACTTACATGGTCCCAAAGCTGTCCTGCCACTACGCTTGCAATTAACCCGGTAATCCCGATAGTAGTTGAATACCATCCGATGCCGCTTGCTCTTAATTGTGCCGGAATAAAATCCGCAGCCATTGCTTTGCCAACCGATCTAAAAATCCCCTGGTACAATCCATACAAACAAAATAATGAGCCAATGACCCAAAGATTTTTGGTAAATGCAAACCCGCTGTAAGTGATTAAAAAAATCAGGAAGGAGATGAGCAAAATATTTTTTCTTCCATACTTGTCTGATAAATGCCCGGCAGGATAGGAAATAGCCGCCGCCAACAAATTGAAAACCGCGTAAATAAGAATGGTATTTTCAAAAGAAACCCCCATGTCTTTTGTTTGCAGAATTAAAAATGCATTGCTTGAATTTCCAATTCCGAATAGTGCGGTAGCCAATAAATATTTTCTATAGCCGGTAGGAAATTGTTTAAGGCCTACATCTATTTTTATTTTTGATTTTACATCCACCTTTTTTTCTTTTACCAATAAGATCATTACCACCGATAAAACACCGGGAATAAATGCCAGATAAAAAACAGAACGGATATTAAACTCCCACATAAAAAGGAGCGCGACAGCAATGAGAGGCCCGATAAAGGCACCGAGATTGTCTCCTACCCCTTCCAGCCCAAAAGCTTTTCCGCGGTTTTTTTCATCTGCTGAAGCCGCAATTAATGCATCGCGGGGCGCAGCACGGGTACCTGCTCCAAACCTGTCAAGGAATCGTGCGCCAAAAACCATCGGCCATGCCATAGCCAGTCCCATAAAGGGTTTTGAGATGGCTGAAAGAATATATCCGAATACAGCAATTCCTTTTCGTTTCTGCCATTTATCTGATAAACTGCCTGAAAAGCCCTGGACAATATTTTGAGTGGTGCCGGCAACTCCTTCAATAAGGCCTACAATGCTTCCGCTTACTCTTAAAGTTTGGGTCAAAAAAATGGGAAGTATTGGGTAAAGCATTTCAGAAGAAATATCAGAAAAGAGACTCGTCAATGCCAACAAAAAAGTATTTTTTGTGAGGCCTGAAAAAAAACTTTCTTTCTTCGCCGGTTCCATATTTTTTGTTTTACAAAAGTTGAAAAATTCTTATTTCATTAAGATGATTTTGATTGCTGTTGCCATTTATAATCCATTGAATTTTTACCGCCGCCATAGATCAATAGATAAACCAGTAACAGCATCATAGCAAAATCCGTACGGTAATCATGCGCCATAAACCAAAACCCCTTCTCTATTAATTCAGGATATTTTGTAGTAATAAATGAAACAACCATGATGATGAAAAGCGGAATGGCCGCCAATCGGGTGAACAAACCTATCAAAATTAAAATACCACACACTATTTCAAATGTACCGGTGAAATACGCCCAAAATGCGGGATGAGTAAACCCAATTTTTTCAAAACGGGCAGTGCCGGGCCCTCCGGGAAATAAATATTTTTGCAGCCCTTCAGAAAGGAATATAAGGCCTACTGCCAGGCGGCAAAGAAGCGTAGGAGTTTGATTCGTTTTATTGATGTGAATCATCGCAGTATAAAAGTACAATAACTTTCTGCAAGAAGTCATAGACAATTTATATACCAGTACCACGAAAAACGCTGAATGTACCAGGCAGTAACAAACTCCAATGCCTAAGAAAACGAAGTTTCCCCTTTGTGTTCCTTCGGGTTCTTTGAGTTCCCGCCGGCCGGCACGCGGGTGAGTGTGCAAAAAGATTTTACACACCAATCACCGGCAAATTTTTCCCAAAAGAGTAAACGACGATCAAATATAATCAAGTGGTTGTTGTGTAATTTTACCATCATGGAAAATATTGATAACGAATCAATCGGACAGATTGTGGCTGAAGATTACAATACCTACAAGGTTTTTGAAAACCACGGTGTTGATTACTACAATAAAGGAAAACAAAGCCTCGGGGAAGTAGCAGACGAAAATAAAATAGATCTGCAATCAATCAAAAATGAAATTGCAAAGGTGAAGGATTCCAAATCTGAGGGAGATGAAGATTTTAATTCCTGGGCTTTGGATACGCTTTCTGATTATATCATTAAAATCTATCACCAGTATGCAGATAAGCAAATACAGGTGATCAAACCAGGAATAGAAAAAATTTGCCGGGAGCATGGCGAACAATATCCGGTGCTCATGGAGATCAAAAAACTTTTTGATGCCGCAGCGGGTGCCATATCCGTCCATCAAAAAAAAGAGGAGCTTATCCTGTTTCCTTTTATAAGAAAAATGGCTGATGCCAAAAAAAATAATAAAGAATTTATAAAGCCACGGGCAATAAAATCGGTTGAAAACCCCGTAGATATGTTAACGCATGAACATACCCAGCAGGGCGAAACATTTCAAAGGATAGCTGAGTTGAGCCAGGATTATACCTCTCCGGACCTTGATGGCACATTTAAGCAGCCCCTGGCACTCTTGAAAGAATTTGAAATAAATCTGCACAAGCATCTGCACCTGGAGAATAACATTTTATTTCCCAAAGCGCTCAGGCTGGAAAAAGAATTAACGGCATAAATATTATTTCGTAAGAATGGTAAGTCCGCGCAATTTGGTAACTCTTTCCGCTCACGGGATATTTGAAAAAGAAACAGTGAACCCACACCCGCCTGGGCAGGCATTCGGGCAGGAATACCCGCGATTCTTATTTTGGTAACTTTGTACAATGCATCAACCACTCTCCCAGCCTCCCGAAATATTTTTAATGAATGACCAGTCTTTCACTTGTCCGCATTGTGATACGAAAGATTGAGAAAGTCAGTAAACCAACACCCGCCTGGGCTGGCATTCGGGCAGGAATTCACACGATTCTTATTTTGGTAACTTCACCCAAGGCAGATGTGCATACTATAGAAATA
>DATCFI010000083.1:0-5779 GCA_036509585.1 Hanamia sp.
CATCACTCTGAAACTTTTTTGTAAATTCTATTAAACTCATTCCTGTAAACATGGCTAATAATTTTAGCTCAAATATACTAATATTATTAGCTTAAAACAAATACTATTCAATTCATCACGACCTATCTGCTTTATTCTAATAATAAAAATTTCTATTCCAAAACGCCTATCAGTCTCTTATATCCGAGGTTAATTTAGACCTTATTTATTTGTAAGGCCTGCATTAATCCGAATCGCAGTGCGACATTTTTTTATCAATACTGAGAAAAATATCAAAAGATAAAAATGAAGAATCGCGATACATCGTGAAGAGATGCATCGATAAGAATCAAATGGGAAATAGGATAATTTCTTCGTTTACTATACTTTGATTTTCGTAAGTACAAGTGCGAATTTAGCCAGGCGTATTTTTAATTTCTGAAGTTTAGTTTTATTGAGGCAATAGAACCTTATCAATAATATAATAAACTCCATTAACCTCATGGTTATCTAAACTAATCGCGTTTGCCGGAGTGCCAGAATAAGGCGCGCCACCAGGCGGGAAAGTACCAAGGCCAGTGAATTTTAAAGAAGTAACGAAAGGGCCTGTAAAGATTACTTGAGCCAATATGCCCGGATGCGCAGCCACTACCGAATTAACTAATGTAGTATAAAACTTAGGCGTTGCCGAAAAGTTATTTGAAAACACCCTTATGTTTGGCTGAAAGCCTGCACCCATGTCTGTGGCAAGGAAATGATAAACTAAAATACCCCTGACAGAGGCTGCTGGTATCGCGCCGTATAAAGCGGGGTTACTGAAAACATCCGGAGACCCTGATAACGCAGTTGCGATGCCTCCTGCCTGTGCTTCTGACATACCCTGTTGTAATAACGAACCATATATCAAACCATACAAAAGTTCATGGAAAGCTGCATCACTGGGCGCCAAAATGGTCATATTTGTAACAGCATACCCTAATAAAGAATCAATTTTATTTAAGCCCGACTGGCCGCTATCAGCCCGTGCCACCGCAGCTTTAAAGTAAGTTAATTTCGGATTACTGTACATCGCGGTTTTTAATAACTGGCTCGGAGGCGCCACAATTGCTGCCACGAGATGAATAACCCCGTTGCGCATCTTCAAGTCAGGTTTTACAACCGGAATATTATTATCATAGAATCCGGTTGCACTCACGGATGGAAATGTAGAAAGTTTTAGTGGAAGCGGCGTTCCGGGAAGCGCGCCAATAGTGATCGACGATGGCAATTGAATGTTAGGGAATGTGGCAGGAATCGTTGTAGAAAGATATTGTTGTCCCGGAATGATCGCATAACCCACGATTCCTCCCAAAACAATTGGATCTAAAGAATTTACCACATCCAAAGAGGGAATTCCTGAAACGCGGAAGGCGTTATTATTTGGCAGAAAAACAGTGAAGATGCTATTACTGTCACTCAATTGCGCCAATTGCCCGGTCTTTTCTGCTGCCGCTTTAAAAAACGAATAACTAGTATCTGAATTGATCACATCGCCAATACTTGTTGCAACATCATTAACCGGAGGATAAATAATAGGTGTAGCGTCTGGCAATGCCTTATTACATGAACTGATGAAAAATCCACATGCGATAAAGAAGCATAAACCGGAAATCGAGAAAGTGCTTAAAATATTATTTTTCATATTCTTTCTTTTATAGATCAATGAATTATTTTAGAATAAGTTGTAACCAATACTCACATAGTAGATAGCGCCGATGGACGCGTTACCAAAACCATCACGATAGTATTGATTTAAAATATTAGTTCCGCCCAATTTCAACAATATTTTCGGCCCGGGAAATTTGTAGCTTACCTGTGCATCCACTGTTTGATAAGCAGGCACAATTCCATTTGCAAAATCTCCCTGGTAATTTACATAGTCCTGCCAGCGATAGGTAACATTAAATCCAAACTTATTTTGTTTTCCAAAACCAGTATTGCTAAAGTTGAGCCCGAACCGATAATCAGGCGCATTAAATCCTGCAATAAAATCAGCCGGCACGTTATCCAAATGATCTGATGTAATATTTCCTCCAATTAAAAAATTACGCTGCAAGGAATAAGTAAGCCCCAATCCAAATCCATACGTTGTTACATTGCTAGTTACGTTGGTTGGTACGGAATAGGTAGTAACTGAAGAGGGATCTGCGAGATTAGCTCTAACAGTGGCGGGATCAGTAAACACACTTTTATCGCCATTCACTGATTGAGCTACCAGGGTGCGTGCGATAAAATCTTTATAAATTCCATAATAAGTGTACATATCCACCAATAATCGCTTTTGCGCCAAAAGCCCCTTATATCCTACCTCAAAAGAATTCACTGTTTCCGCTTTGAATTTATTGAATATCTTCACCTGGGGCGAACCGGCAAAAAGATTATTATCAATAGAGTATATAGGATTTGTATTAAAATGATAAAAAGTATGAAATGTTTCTAACCCACCGATTAAAGCAGTACCACCTCCCACTCTCAGGTTAATCCATTGCTGCTGCGTGGATCCAAAGCGATAAGCCTGCTGATACGATAATCGAATATTATTGTCTTCGGCTACTTTTATCACGGCAGAAAAACGCGGTGTAAAGCGCCCTTCAAAATTTTCATTTTTATCGTATCTTCCTGAAAAAATCAGCGTTAAGCGATCGTCCAAAATCTTTTTCGTAGCCTGCACATATGCGCCATATTCATTGATAGGAATTTTACCGGTAGAATCCGCAAACAGCGTTCCCTCGGAATTCAGTACATACTTCTTAAAATTAGCACCTACCAATACGTCAGCCACTTTAGATGTAACCGGGGAAAGATTGTACTGGCCTTCTACGTTGTATAAATTGGTCTTATCCACAAACAAACCACCTCCCTCGGAGATCGGAATACTTCTTATTTTATCAAAAAGTTGTTTAAACTCTGCCGATCCTGCGGCTGGACGGCCCACGTCAGCAACAGCGCGTGCTGCGTCGTGGGCAGCTATGTCTGTTAGTCCATTAATCTTTGAATTTAAAAATGCCATGGCATATTGCGCGTACCAGCCATTAGCACCACCACTTGGTTTCCATGCTTCATTTACAAGCCTTGTGGTGACTGTTGCGTTGTAAGAATCTCCTGCATTTTCCTGTGTAGTGTATGCTCTCACGAACCAGTTTTTATTGACCATTTCTATTTTGTACTGGCCTATTTTTAATCCTAATAAAGAGTACCTGTCGCTTCCTGTATAAACTGTATTTCCTGTGCCCCAATATCCTTCCGCATTAAGAGATGTGTTTTGCGTCAATTTATAAGAAAGTGCACCAATGAATTTCAAATTATAAGTCGTAGGGTTTATGATATCTCTTTCTGAATAGCCGGTTCGGGAAACAGGTATGGAAGCAGGTAATGAATTTACATACGGTGCATAAAACGGGGCTGCCTGTGCTAACGGGTTTAACACATTGCTTCGGATATCTGCCGTTGTTTCATCACCGTAGACATTGATGCCATCATAATTTGGGTCGGTACTTCTTGTCCCAGCCTTCACACTTCCCGTTGTGGCCAGCCTGTCATAATTCCTGTAATCATCCGCCACCCAATCTTTTGCGTCTATTATTTCCGCTCCTACTTTAAACGCAAACCTATCACTCACTTTTTTGGCCCAGCGAAGCGACCAGTTGTTATATGCCGAGGCACTATTTGAACGGTTATCAATATTCATAACTCCCGTTTTCGCTTCAAAAGAAAATCCCTGGTACTTGAATGGATCTTTACTCGTAATAATAATGGCGCCATTCATCCCTCCCGGACCATACAATGCTGACGACGCACCAGGTAATAATTCAACACTTGCTACATCTATGCCGGATATGCCAACGACACTTCCTACAGAAAAATTCAATCCCGGCGCCTGGTTATCCATTCCATCTACAATCTGGTTCAGCCGCAGATTACCGCTTCCGTTAAAACCTCTTGTACTTGGAGACGAAAAAAGGAGTGATGCCGTTACAACATCTACGCCTTTCAATTTCCCTATCATGTCATAATAAGAAACCGACGATGTATTTCTGATGTCCGCAGTACTTATTCTTTCAATGGTTACCGGCGATTCCAAAATCCTCGATGGAGTTCTTGTCGCGGACACTACTACTTCCTGCCCAAGCGTGCTCACTGGCTCCAGACTTACTTTAACAGATTCTGCGGCACTATGAACCGTTACCTCCTGTCCCTCAAAACCAATTGATGAAATCACCAGCGTAACGGGCAATTTGTTTTTAATGTCGAGAGAAAAATTTCCACGCTCGTCGGTATAAGTACCCTCCCCCGACCCTTTTACTGTTACAGAAACAGATGGGACGCTTTCTCCTGTGGATTTGCTTGTGATAACACCTTTCACTGTATTAGCCTGCGCAGAAGCTGCAAGTGACAAGACATTTCCCATGATGATGAAGAAAAAATACCTGGTTAACTTTCTCATATCGATATTTTTTGGGTTAGAATTAACAGCAATTTAAGATTTGTAACCATCATATAAAAATTAAAGTTTGAATCTGATTGAAACTAAAAAGTTTTATGAACCGGTTTAATAAAATATTATCCGCATTTTTGCACCTTATATAATTTTTATGCAACCATTTGAATTTCCAGGACAAACTAACTTCTATAAAGGAAAAGTTAGAGATGTTTATACCATTGAAGACCGCTTGCTGATCATGATCGCCAGCAATCGCATTTCTGCGTTTGATGTGATACTTCCAAAGCCCATTCCTAATAAGGGACAAGTACTTAACCAGGTGGCCGCTTATATGCTGAATGCCACAGAAGATATTTGCAGCAACTGGTTGTTAGCCACACCGGCACCAAATGTTTCTATCGGAAAAAAATGTGATCCGTTTAAAGTAGAAATAGTAGTAAGAGGAAACCTTACAGGCCATGCCTGGCGAACGTATGTGTCCGGGGAACGAATTTTATGCGGTGTAAAAATGCCGGAAGGTTTAAAAGAAAATGATTATTTCCCTAAGCCAATCATTACGCCGTCAACCAAAGCTGCTGAAGGGCATGATGAAGACATCAGTAAAGAAGAAATCATAGAAAGAAACATCGTTTCTAAAGAGGATTATGAACAATTGGAAAAATATACATTACAGCTTTTTGCACGAGGAAAAGAAATCGCCGCCAAAAGAGGTTTGATATTGGTGGACACTAAATATGAATTTGGAAAACTCGGCGATACCATTATTTTAATTGATGAGATCCACACCCCAGACAGCTCTCGCTATTTCTATGCGGATGGTTTTGAAGAAAGACAGGCAAAAGGCGAAAAGCAAAAGCAGCTAAGCAAAGAATTTGTAAGAGAGTGGCTTATTGAAAATAATTTTATGGGAAAAGAAGGGCAGCAGGTTCCCGAAATGAGCGATGAATGGATTTCGATTATCCGTAGCCGTTACATAGAGCTTTATGAAAAACTTATCGGAGAGAAATTCATACCTGAAGATTTGAGTGCCGAACAAACGAAGAACCGTATTTTAGACGAGCTAAGTCATTTGTAAAAAAATCATTACACAAAGCAAATTCTTTTTTCTAAATAATAAGTGCGTTTTTTTACAATGATATTTTCTGTTTTTCAAACCAACGATTATGAACAGGATGGTATAATAAATAAATAGAATAAAGCAGATAGGTCGTGATGAATTGAATAGTATTTGTTTTAAGCTAATAATATTAGTATATTTGAGCTAAAATTATTAGCCATGTTTACAGGAATGAGTTTAATAGAATTTACAAAAAAGTTTCA
>DATCFI010000084.1:0-10129 GCA_036509585.1 Hanamia sp.
TTTTTTCTTCACTTTAAAATGAGACTATGCAAAGGTAACATTGTTACTGCTAATTGGATTAGCAAACTAAAAATTAGAGGATAAATTAATTATACTAATTTATTAAACATAAAATTATAGCTATAATATATTGTTTATGAATTATTTATAAAAAATAATTTAACTTTAATATTATAATATTATTCGAAATAATTCGATTTTACTTAAATATAAAGCAGTTGAATTGACTTTCTGCAAAATTATCATTTATAAATTAATAATTGTTTGATTATAATTTATTTTATGACTTTAACTAAAATTAAATTTTATATTTATTCTAAAATATGTAAATTTTTTTATTTGGAAAAGGTTTTTTAAAATAATAGCTGGATAAACTTTCCCAGTAGGCTACTGAAAATTACAGATAATGCTATAATGGCAGTTAGAAGGCGGTGAAGTTGTTAGAAGGTGGTGAGAAGTCGTTTTTTTTAAATAATTAAATTATATCTAATTATGATGAAATTTTTTACTAAAAATGTTTTAAAATGATAGCTAAAACTGAATATTATTCTTTAATTGTATTATTTTAATGAAAAATATCTAATTATCAAAAAATAGTAATTCTACTGTCTTGCAAATCCAGAAATTGCACTCTATGTTTGCACCGTAAATGATGAATGTGGTTTTGTTCTTCATTCATTTTGTTACAAATAATTCCACCTCTCTTGAAAAATCGACCAGATTAGTAAATCAGATTTTTAACCTTATACACAAGAAATGGATTATTTTTTTACACTTAAGAATCAGTATTACACTATTCTTCTTAACCGCGTTCGATCATTAGTCCCCGCTGAAAAGGCTTTAGTTCCAAAACTTGTCATGGTTGGTTTTTACCATTAAACAATGTTTCGAAGGATCATTTTAAGGGAATAATCTGAAATGTCTATTATAGTGACTAATACTATAGACTCTGAAATCCAAATTTTATCGAAGCCCGAATTCTAATATTCATTGTACACATGTTTAGTTTAATTTATATACAATGAAGAAAAATATTTTATTCAGGCTAATACCTATAATTTTTGTGGCGTTTGTTGGTAATGTTTGTAAATCACAGAGTGTCCAACTTCATAAAATTCATATTACAGATTTTAACGTGTCTAATGACGGGAATAAGGTAGAGATTAACTGGGCGACTGATAGATCAGAAGCGACAAATTATTTTGAGGTAGAAAAGAGTAATGATGGACGGGAATTTAAAACGGTGGCAGTTGTTATGGGGCCGGATCCTTCCAAAACAGATTGCGATTGTTATGGCTGCGTTGACAAAATAAATACCAAGACTAAGGCTTTCTATTATCGCCTAAAACACATAGATACCAACGGAACTGTTGAAATTAGCGGAATAAAGATGATTACATTGAAATAAAATTAAAATCGTATATAATAGTTATTAACTCGTTTTCTTTGGGGGTTACAGAACCTGATTGGTTCTTAACAAAACGCCGCATTTCTATGCGGCCTTTTTTATACAGTTTTTCACAGGCGTTATGTTTTATTTTTAGATCTTAAAATATTAAAAGATATGAAGAAGAAGTCGCCGTTTATTATTGATATAAATGAATGGTATTTGCATTTTCAGAACTGAATTGTATTTTATCAACCTTGCTTGATTTGTCATAATAAAGGATCAAAATTCCGTACGAGGTTTGAAAAGCATCCCAGTTTACATCTTTTACCTCGGGCGCGCCTAATACCTTAAATAAACTATTCCTTTCTACGCCCAACAATTTAATACTCATTTTACCTTTAAACGCCGGTCCTATTTCAACGTAATGTCTGTCAGTATAAAAATATACATCACGATCCTTGTAAAAAACGCCCGCTCCGCTTTTGGCTGTGGTACCTTTTTTTTCTTCGTTTGAAAAACAAGGAAATTCCTCCATGATCTGGCCATTAGTCGATTGGGGGATTATGTTTGCATTTACTTTTCCGTCCAAAATATCAATATCGAAGTCGGGGCATTTGACTGTTCTTTGTAATTGAGCGAAAACTGTTGAGCATATTAATACCGCCAAAAATGAGGTCATGATTTTTTTTGAATTCATTCGTCTGTAGGATTACTTATGTGAAATTTTTCTAGAACGCTGCAAATTTCCTGCTATATTTTTATTTCACCGTTTTTGAAGCATCTTAATAAAGAAATTTATCAAAAGATTAGAATTATAGAAATATTTTATAAACATACGGTGCAATCCAAGGAAGATATTTTTATCTCTAATAAAGTCTACATGTTATTAGACTAAAATGAAATATTTATTAAATGTTGGTTGCTGTAAAAAGCAAGCTATAGGATCAAGAAAAATAAATTTTTACAGTTTGATAAAGCAGCCTGTTTTGCATGTATTGTGTTTGCATATTTGTTTTTTCTGTATAACCTTCAAGCCCAAAGAGACCTGCAGCATTTCCTTTATTGATAGCTATTTCAAGATAACCGGCCGAATTAAATAATGCAACTTTTTCGCTCTCGGACACATCGGCATAGGTTTCGCTAATCTTGTCTATGATCTCATCTCTTTTAAATATAATTTCAAAACTTCTACCCCGACGTTGTTCCTCAAATTCATCTTTGGTGATATTGATAATGACATTTTCAAAATTATCAATAAAAATAATCTGCCCTTCTATAAATCTCTCGCCCAGCAAAGGCCTAAGCGGATTTTTCACTTCTATAGAAACATTGATATCGCCAATATCTTCAAAAGTTTTTCCGTCAAGCACCTCCTGGTATGCTTTTGCAAAAGCCGTCGCGCAATACAACGTATTTTTTTGTTCAGACTTACTCAATGGGAGCGCTACTATTTTTTGTGGCGTTTCTTCAAGTATCATTGTTATTAAACCGTTGTCGGCGCACCCAATATATTGATCGTTGTGTTCTATCAGTAGCAAGTGTTCAGGCTTTTTGTCAAAAAGATTTACAAGGACAATGTGAAAAGTGCGTTTCGGAAAATTCTTAATAGCATTTCGACACACATAGGCTGCCTGTGGATAATTGAAAGGCGAAAGCTCATGGGAAATATCAACAATGTTAAACTGTTTATTAACCTGCAATAACTGTCCTTTTACCGCTCCGGTTAAGAAGTCCTGCCTGCCTATATCTGATGTAAGTGTTATTAACGCCATTCAAAAATTTCTAGTTGGTATATATTCTTAGGATGCACAATAGAATTGAATTTTATAAATCATCGGTCAAAGTTAGTGCTTGGTTTTTGTAAGGCGAACAAGCCATATTTTATTTCGGACTTTTATTTAACCATGCTGCCATTTTTAAAATACATCTTCCTTATCAACTTATCTACGAGGCCCGGAAAAAATTTATTCATAAATATCGCTTCTTTTCCGGCAAAGGTTAATGCAAGTGTGCGCTTTCTTTTTTCGATAGCTTTTACAATATGTCGGGCGCATTCTTCGGCGGTCATTATTTTACCCTCGTCTAATTTGGATTCTTTTACTGGTTCTGCATCTTCTCCAAGCGCCGCAAACCTTGTGTTGGAAGCTGTAAATCCGGGTGAAACCCACATTACATTCACGCCTGTGTCCATTAATTCGGTCCTAATTGTTTCCATCCACCTAATGACTGCCGCCTTACTAGCGCTATAACCACTTCTGCCCGGCAACCCACGATGACCCGAGATAGAGGCTATTCCTACAATAGTTCCTTTCCTCTCGATAACTGCATTCAACGCATATTTGGTGCAATATACGGTTCCCCAAAAATTAATATCCATTACTTTTTTTAATGTAGAAAGCTCAGTGTCTTTAAAAAGCGCCCTCATGGAGATTCCGGCATTGTTTATCAATATATCGATGCCTTTAAATTCTTCAATTGTTTTTTCGATAAAATTTTTGCAATCTTCTTCCTTACTTACGTCTGCCGCTACAGTAAACAAAGGTTTATTAGAGAATTCTATTTTTAATTGAGATAGTTTTTCCGCTGTCCGCGAACAAGTGGCCACCTTAGCACCTTTTTCTAAAAAGGCTTCCACCAATGCTTTTCCTATACCATCTGTACCGCCTGTGATTGCTATCACCTTATTTTCAAACATTCATTTCTATTTTGAACAAAAATAGGAGAGAAGTAGGAGTAGAAAAATTATTATTTGAATTATAGGAAAACACGAATGGCATTATGGTGGAAAGAAATAACCAAAGATTTAGCCGAAGAAGATCGTTGCAATTCGAATCTATATAATGAAATGCGATAACTGAAAAAAGCAAACGATCTAGCGTGAAAAAAAACGGACTAATAAAAAGAACCTCTGGAGTTCCAGAGGTTAAAGTGATCCGGCTGGGACTCGAACCCAGGACCCTAACATTAAAAGTGTTATGCTCTACCAACTGAGCTACCGAATCATTTTGTAGCTGCCTTTTTTTTAAGGAGTGCAAAAATAAGTGAAAAACAGATTGAACCAAAGTTTTTAAAAAAGAAAGTTGGAAAGGCTTATCCATTCATTTATTTGTTGCGAGTTTGACAGGTACAAAAAAATCAATTATTAATCTATGTCTTAGGAACTAATTGCCAATTAAACTATTGCACGCTTTTTGCTACTTAATTCACATGCCCAAAATTCTAATTTTAGATGACGATAAAGACCTGCTTACGGTAGTGAAATCTTTGCTTCACAGAAAAGGGTTCGATGTCTTTGCTTACTCCGATTGGAGCAAAGCATGGAGCGCCATAAAAACCTGCAAACCACAATTAATTCTTCTGGATGTTTTTATGAATGGAACAGATGGAGTAGATGTATGCAAGAAATTACGGGCATCGTCTTTAACGCGAAATATTCCTATAATCATGTTTTCATCTTATCCTGATATTGCCGAAACAGCTATCAACGAATACGGAGCTGATGATTTTATCGCCAAACCTTTTGAAACATCTGAAATCATCAGAAAAATACAACACATTTTAACTAGAAGATCGGCGTCTGCATAAAATAGAGAATAAATATTTTATAAAATTTGTTTTGAAAGAAGGCTTTCAATGGTACTGCATGGTACAAAAAAAGGTTTTTCAGTAATAACAAGATTTAATATCTGGCCCGTTACATTATAATATCCTTTAATGGTATTACCATAAATACTTACATCAAAGTTTCCAGCGGTCTCGTCACCTGTAAAATTTCCATTCTGGCCTTCTATTGCGGCTCTCGCTTTTTCGATGGCTTTTAAAGGAGAACCATTAAACGGTAATGTGAAGTTGCAATCAGACATAAAATGAATTAGTTTTTTGTGATTTTAAATTGGGATTTCTTTTGGGGAATTGTTTACACAGTTGGGTTTAAGTACAGTTTACAGAATTATCTTTAGTTACTTATTTCTTTATCCATTAAATAATTCTTTCAAAAATATACTATTCCGGTTTCTTTGCCAATTACGTTAATGGGGCAATAAGAAAAAAATGTCATAATAAAATTTGACACTTTCGACGCTCTCGGGTCGAATATAGATGGTATTGGAATTCGTGTTATTACAGCCGTCGCCCCTGCGCAGTGATGATGCCCAATTTCAGAAATGTACAAAATCCGTCTATAACTTTTATGGCGTTAACCGCTGATGCAGCCAATCAAGCCATAGAAGAATTAAAAAAGGAAATTTTAATTAAGTATTTTTATTCCTAGATTATTTTTGATACTGTTCATATCGTTCAATTTACTTAGTTAATGGCATCATTGGAAAGAAGGCTTAGCCTATGGCAGGCATCCGCTATCAATATGACGGACATGGTAGGCATTGGCCCGTTCATTACTTTGCCCATGGTAATTGGGATGATGAACGGTCCGTATTTTTTATACGCCTGGATTGCCGGAGCATTTCTGTCAATTGTAGATGGAATGGTGTGGAGCGAGCTGGGAGCAGCATTTCCTAGAGCCGGAGGAAGTTATAATTTTTTAAAAGGAGCTTATGGTAAAAATGGCGCCGGTAAAATGATGAGCTTTTTGTTTGTTTGGCAAACAATGATACAAGCGCCGCTGGTAATAGCTTCTGCGGCAATCGGCTTTGCAAAATATTTTTCTTTTATTGTTTCCCTTAATTTTTTTACAGAAAAATTAGTGAGTGGAGGCGTGGTTATTTTGATAGTAATTTTATTGTATCGTAAGATTGATGCGATAGGTAAAATCAGTATTTTCTTGTGGAGTGGTGTTATCATTACAATGTTTTGGATTATCGGAGGTGGAATTGCACATGGAAATTTTTTGGCGCCAATCAGGAATATAAATTCAGGGATTAGTGTTGATTATGCTTTTGTGGCAGCTATTGGTTTTGCGAGTGTAAAATCGGTTTACAGTTACCTCGGTTATTATAATGTTTGCCACCTGGGAAGTGAAATAAAAAGTCCCTCAAAAAACATTCCGCGCAGCATGTTTATTTCAATTGTTGGAATTGCGTTTTTATATTTTTTTATGAATGTGAGTGTCGTTAGTGTGATTCCGTGGCAACAGGCAAAAGATAGCGAATTCGTAATAAGCGAATTTATGGAAGTGCTGTTGGGGCATAACGCAGCCATCATTGTTACCTGCCTGATTTTGTGGGTGGCATTTGCATCGGTATTCTCTGCAACCCTTGGCTACAGCCGCATTCCGTATGCCGCTGCTGAAGATGGAGAATTTTTTAAAGTATTTGCAAAGTTGCATCCCACTAAGAATTTCCCCTACGTATCATTATTATTTTTAGGAAGCGTAGCTTTTATTTTTAGCATGTTCTTAAAATTGAGTGAAGTCATCAGCGCCATTCTTGCTATGAGAATAATGATTCAGTTTGTTGGACAGGCAGTTGGTTTGCTCATTTTGCGGAGCAAAAGAAACAGTGATGAATTTCCTTATAAGATGCCATTATTTCCTTTGCCTGTATACCTCGCGATTGCGATGTGGTTGTTTATTCTTGTCTCTACCGGAAGTAAATTAATGTTTTGGGGATTGATGGTAATTTTAATGGGAACGATTGTTTATTTTATAAAGGCAAGTGTGCAAAAGGAATGGCCGTTTCGATGAGAGGAATGTGAAACTACTGGTTGATTAAATAAGAAACACTCCTATTTCTTCCTTTACTGTAAAAACTTTTCGATCCATATAGCAATCTTTAAATTTTGACTGTGTTGAATCCGTATCATGCGATTCGAAACTCAGTTTCATTCTGCTTCCACACTATTTCTCAACAGCAACAATTCATGCTGCATTTCTTCAATTTTTTGCAACAGGTGATTAATGGTTTCAATCCCTTCAATATTGATATCAAGATCATAATGAAGCCGTATGAATTTTTCTAACTTTTGGATTTCATCGGCGGGGATATAAGTAGCCTGTTCAACCGATGTAACAGTTATCAGGCCTGAGTCTTCCAAGGAGTGAATAAAAGAATATTCTATGTTGTGATAAACGCAAAAATCTTCGGCGCGTATTAAGTCATCATTTTCCATATCAAAAATTTTAAGATGATAATTTTGATAATTCAGTAAATAATTCTTTTTGTTTTTCAGTTAAGTTGGTCGGTAATTTTATATTCCAGGTGACGTACAAATCACCAAACTCCCCTTCCTTTTTATACACAGGATAACCTTTTCCCTTCATCCGAACCTTAGTGCCATTCTGTGTTTCAGGAGCTACTTTTAATTTTATTTTCCCACTTAGCGTATCAATGGTTTTATCGCCGCCAAGAACTGCGGTATACAGATCCAGGTCTTCGTTTTTATATAGGTTATTGCCTTCGCGTTTCAAGTTGGTATCATTTTTAATTACAAAAGTTATTATCAAATCTCCTGCGGGTCCACCGTTAGCGCCTGGCGAACCATAGCCTTTCAATTTTATTTGTTGCCCGTTTTCCACTCCTGCTGGTATCGTGATGCGTACATTTTTTCCATTAATGGTAATGGTTTGTTTGTGGGTGGTAGATGCATCTGTTAATGATAAATTTAATTCTGCATTGTAATCCTGCCCACGGTATTTTGCCTGGCTTCTGCGCCCTCCTCTTGCGCCACCAAAAAGAGATTCGAAGAAGTCTGAAAAACCTCCTTCATCTTCTGATGAGTAAGTGTATTCTCCGCCGCCAAAATCGCTAGATCCACCACTGCCAAACCCACGCCGGCCTTGCTGTTGCTGTTGATGGCGCTGCTGTTCATATTGATCGGCATGTTTCCAGTTTTCACCATACTGATCATACTTCTTTCTCTTTTCTGCGTCGCTCAATACCTCATTTGCTTCGTTAATTTGCTGGAATTTTTTATTAGCTTCTTTGTCATTGGGATTTACGTCCGGATGGAATTTTCGTGCCAGTTTGCGGTAAGCTTTTTTTATATCGTCTGCGGAAGCATTCTTTGCCACACCCAGCGTTTTGTAATAGTCAACAAAATCCATTTTCTTGTTTTAGCTTTGAAATTATTTTATTAAAATTAGTAGATATTAAAGTAATATAATTCTTAAAATTAGTAACGATTATAAATATCTGTTTCGCTCAAAATTAAGATTTCAATTTAAATTCATTCTTTAAAATAATTTGATGAAAAAAATTTCCATTATTTTCCTGATTTTTTCTGCGTCCTGTGCCTCGCCACGTGTAACCATTGTTAATACAAATAACGCTTCATCTAACCCGATAGTAGATGGCAAATTGTTTGCTACAGCCTGGCAACAGCAGTCTGCCGAGTATAAAGCGCTTTGTTACCAGGCATTTAATATTGCAAAACTAAGGATTGATGAAAGAGTTGGCGAAAGTTCTACGAAACCAAAAGCTATCATGACAGATATTGATGAAACAATTTTAAATAATAGCCCTTATGAAGCGCACCAATTGCTCCAGGGAAAAGATTATGATGATGCGTCGTGGAAGGCGTGGACCTCTCTCGCAAAAGCTGATACAATGTCCGGCGCTTTACATTTTTTGCAATATGCTTCGTCTAAAGGAATCGAAATATTTTATGTGACCAACCGCGGTGAAGATGAACGCGAAGGCACTTTGAAGAACCTGCAAAAATTTAGTTTTCCTAATGCCGATATTGAACATTTACTCCTGAAACAAAAAACCTCTTCCAAAGAAGAAAGAAAAAAATCAATCCAAGAAAACTACGACCTAATATTATTGATGGGAGATAATATGAACGATTTTAGTTTTCTATTTGAAAAGAAAAACCCGGACGAGCGGGCAGCGGTGGCAGATGGCTTTGCGGCTGATTTTGGAAACCGGTTTATCGTGTTGCCAAATCCCGAGTATGGTGATTGGGAATTTTCTCTCTATCATTTCAATTATTCACTCACGCCGACGCAAAAAGATTCTGTGTTAAAGGCTTCTATAATCACTTATTAACGTACGGCTACGCAACTGAATCTAAAACTGGAAGGCAAATCTTTGATTATGGATTACGGGTAATGACTTTTAATTTCTAATCAACAATCCATTCTTTTGCTGCATCAAGTTCTTCCATTAAAAAACCTTTCGAACCCCCCGGTATGAATTTTCCAAAGACGTTAGTGAAATTCTTGATTCTTCTGTTATTCGATACAATTGCTATCTTTCTCCATTCGGTAAAATAAACAAAGCCAAGCAACGCGTCCTTAAACCATGCTTCAAAGTTGTAATTTTCTAAAGGCGTGTTAATGACGAGCAGGTAATTTATTTTTCCGCTTTCTTTATAAATTTTTTCTACTAATGGATTAATTATTTCATCATAATCCTGGCCGGTTATTTTTCCAGTGGCATTAAACGCGGCAACGTTTGGAGGGAACCCGGGAATTACTTCAATCATAAATTAAAATTTAATAGATGGAAGGATAAATATCTGTGGTGAAGTTATATCTTAAAAATGGAATTTAGAGTGGTAAAAGCGTGAAGCATGAATCGGCAATCGTCAATTATTACGGAGTGCGCAGCGGAATTGTAGATTTAGATTACAATAGAGGGTTAAAAAAAAGCTTCTGCCGATTAAAGCAGAAGTCATTAGTAAATTCAACCTGGGGTATGGTTTTTCAGGTAATGGATATTGGCTTAATTTTTTGAGCCGGTTTTCATTGGATTTGGAAAAACAAGAAGTTGACTGATATCGGATTATTTGGCTTTTCCTGGATTAAAGGAACGGTATCTTTTCAATGGATTTGGATTC
>DATCFI010000085.1:0-3593 GCA_036509585.1 Hanamia sp.
GGAGTCAAATTGAGGAACTCTATAATTTGTTTTTTTAATTCTTGCTTTAATTCTTGAATTTCCATATTTGTATATTAATTTAAATAAGATTTTTTACTTTCAGTCCTAAAAATATAATTCCCTGTATAAAAAAGGTTATTAGTAATAAAGGTATAATATTTACCAAAACATCTTTCAATTTGCCGCCTTCCAGAAACAAACCATAATAAGCTTCAAGGCACCAATGAAGGGGGGATAATTTCATTACAGTTTTAAACGACTCCGGCATAGCAAAACTGGGTACCATCAGCCCACCGATAGCTGCCAGGATTACAATAGATACAGCACCGAAACCATTGGCCTGCTCCTCTGTTTGAGCAAATACACCGATACAAATAGCATAACTAACCGCACACCATCCACAGATTAACGAGACAAGAACCAGACCCAATATATCACCAGGAAGGTTGAGTGCAGGCAAACCTAAGTACGGAAACAACAATATCCCTATTGAAAAAATCACAACTGCCTGTACCATGGTAACCAATAAATACGTGAGTTGTTTTGACAACAAAGCAACAAAATAGTTAGTTGGTAAAGTTTTTAATCTTGTAAAACTACCGCTAAGCTTTTCGCGGACAATACTGCCTCCCAGTGATATCACCACAAAAAACATAGCAAATATCGTCCACGCCGGAACATTGTGCTGGGAAGCATTTGGTATGCTTCTATTTTGGTCAAGTGAAACCGGAACTTCATTAATGGATGTCCTATTATTCAGCAACTCATTTTCCAATTTTGATGGTAATGGCGTTTCATTAATAGAAAAGTACAGAGTTCTTAATATCTGCTTACTTTCTACCAACTGCAAAGCACCGAATATCGCCCCATGAATAGATTGCTGTATAGATCCCTGCAAAACAGGCTGGTAATATAAAGTAACAGAGCCTGTATTACCCGCATTTGTATTAATCGTATCTCCCACAAGGCCAAATGCATTCAATGCTTTGCCTGCAACTGCGTTTGCCCTGGTATTAATTTTTTCAGAAAAATCCGGAGGAATTACATCGCCAAAAGTGCATCCTTAGTATGCATCCGATCGGTGATCATCTTTTCATTTTCATCTTTTGAAACCTGGACAAGTTTAAACATGTTTATTTTATCAACCGCCGTTATAAACTCCTTACTTATTTTTCCAGTATCACGGTTGCATATTAAAAGAGATATTTTGTTTTTATTTATTAACTGGAAAGTACTGTTTTGAATAGTGGTAACAATAATTACCAGTAAAATTGGCATGCCAAACATTAACGCTATCCCAACCTTATCGCGGGATAGGATACGAATATCTTTTATGATAGTGGACCAAAGTTTAAACATCATGAACTCCTCTGATTTTTCCTGTTAAATTTAAAAATAAACCTTCCAGGCCCTCCTGCTCATTCTCTAAGAGTAAAATATCAAGGTTATTATGGGCGATGATCTTACCTTTATCTATTAAAGCAATTTTCTCGCACAAGCCTTCTGCCTCACTCAATTGATGCGAAGTATATATTAATGTGGTACCATTTTTATTCAGTTCTTTGAGGTAATTAATTATTGCAACCCTGGTTTGTACATCTACACCAGCAGTTGGTTCGTCCAGGAACAATATTTTTGGATTGTGCATTACACCTATGGCCAGGTTTACCCTCCGTTTCATCCCTCCCGAAAACTTTTGTATTGGCATGTTCCTCACTTCTGTCAAACCCAGTATGCCAAATAATTCTTTTGACCTGGTCTTGATCTCTTGGGCAGACAGGCCAGACCACGCCCCAAAAAATTCCAGATTTTCTGCCGGACTCAGTTCCTGGTAATAAGATAAATCCTGGGGAACATATCCGAAAAGTTTATTGATTGATTTGTCGCGTCTTTTTATTTCCTTTCCCAATAATTTAATGCTTCCATCTCTAAAGGATAGTACACCAGTAATTAGGTTTATCAATGTTGTTTTACCCGAGCCATTTGGCCCAAACAAGCCAAACCTTTCTCCTTCTGCTATTTCTAAATTGAAATTGGAGAAGATTGAGGTATATCGTCCAGGATAACAAAATGCAAGATTTTGTATGTTTACTGCTAATGCTTTCATGATAGCCACTTAATTTTGGATAACGCTAAAAATGCCTTTCGTTCAATTTGTGCTATTTCCAATAAATAATCACCTATTACATTAAAATCTTCCTGGCTGCCAATACGGCCCTTATAAATACCGGAGGCCTGAACAGCAGCAGACCGCCAAAGATCCCCGGATTGAGTGAACATTTTTGAAATTTCCAATAACGCATCAATGGGATGGTAAGCATGTGCCTCCTGTAAAAATGCCCCGTAAATATAACGAAATCCGCCTCCTCCTGTTCCTATTTCTTCCTGCATACGCACCAGTTGTGCCAGATACAAACCAGCTTGTTTTAAGCCAAGTGTATCCCGCCATTTTTTTATTCTATTACCTGTATACCTTATCCCGTTTACCCCAACTATGGGCACAGGAATCTGTAACATATTGTTGGCATTTTTTTTAATACCACTTCTTATCGCTTTTTTTATTTGTTCCTCCGTCACAATCGCATTAGCTTTTGGGAAATATATTTGCCCTTTAGGCGCCAGCAGGCCTTTCGTGAAACGCACCCGTTCCAGTTCAAAACTACTTAAAGTTGCCACATTTTCCATTACAGGGTCACTAACCAGGTATTTATCTTCCTCGTGCCCATAAACAATTATATTATGTGCGTTAAAATGAAAACGATACTCTTTTGGGAAATAGGGAAGATAATATACTCCCACCTGGCAGCCTACAGGATGACCGGAAGCAAGGCATTCATTTAAAAATGTTTCTGCCTGTTCTTTTGAAGTGAATTTTTTGCGAACAACCTGGATACCTAATTCCTGGCAGGTTCTTTTAAATATTTGGCCTGGTAAAGTACGGAAGGCAATAACAGGCCCATTATTTATTTTTAGCATGGGGATATACACAAAAAACAAACCAGAGCCTATGCCAAAAGCCAATGGTTCAGTTATCTGATGAACACCTATATTTTTCAACAAACTTTGCGTAACTCCATTCTCACAATGTGCAGATTGTAAGTGTTCAAAATTAATCTTCATGTACATTCATGTTTTTTAAATCATCCACACTCACATTAAAAACTTCTGCATAGCGCCTGAGCTTTTTATCAGGTAAATTTTTAAATACTCCTGGTTTCAGGTGCCTCTTAATCTGCCATTTCCAAAAGCCTGTATAACTGGCTAAAATACCAATATCCATCAATCCCCTTTCCATAAAAAAAAGTAATGGGCTCGTTTCTTTATGTAATACTTTTTCGCGGGCAGCAGCTATGCGCCCTTCAATATCCTGCCAGGTAGCGTCAAGAGCGGTAATTTTAATATCCCATCCCTTACTTAGTTTAGTAACATATTTCCCGGAATTATCGGTAGCATAACAAACTTCTTTGCTCATCTTGCCAAGTGAACTCAAATCCTGCGGAACATCTTCTTTCTTCATGGATAATTAAAATTTACATTAGCAATAACTTGTTTAACAAACAGTGAGCAATGCATACATATAAGAAAAACGTGCA
>DATCFI010000086.1:0-12146 GCA_036509585.1 Hanamia sp.
TGAAACTTTTTTGTAAATTCTATTAAACTCATTCCTGTAAACATGGCTAATAATTTTAGCTCAAATATACTAATATTATTAGCTTAAAACAAATACTATTCAATTCATCACGACCTATCTGCTTTATTCTAATTATTTAATTTAATTAGCTTAATTGATTTACTGAATAGGAAATCGAGTTATTTATTTGTTTACTGATCATCTTCTTCACTTTTGATTTCTTCACTACATCAATACTCCGGCAATACGGGTTTCGTCTGCATGATCTTTTCTATTTTTTCCAGAACCTCTGGCGTCAGTTTTTCCATCACTTCGATGGCTTTTAAATTATCCAGCAGTTGTTGCTTTTTAGTCGCGCCCAGAATCGCGGTCGTGACATGGGGATTTTTAATACACCACGCTATAGAAAGTGCCGCCGTACTAACATCCAGCTTTGCAGCTAATTCACTAAGCTTTTTTACTTTCTTTATCTTATCATCTGCCATCATACGATCCTTAAGCCAACCAAATCCTTCCAATGCAAAACGTGAATTTTTAGGAACGCCATCGTTGTATTTTCCAGTGAGCAATCCTGAAGCGAGCGGACTCCAAATAGTTGTACCTAATCCCACGAAATCATAAATGTGTAAAAATTCCTTTTCCACTTTTTCACGTTCAAATAAATTGTATTGTGGCTGTTCCATTGTCGGCCCGATGAGGCGGTATTGTTGGGCTACCCGATGGGCTTCCATTATTTCTACGCCGCTCCATTCGCTGGTACCCCAATATAACACTTTTCCCTGCTGAATTAACGTATTCATCGCCCAAACCGTTTCTTCTATGGGTGTGTTTTTATCAGGTCTGTGACAGAAATATAAATCCAAATATTCTACCTGCAATCTTTGTAAAGCGTCATTGCAGGCTTCTATTACGTGTTTGCGGCTCAATCCGCTTTGATTGGGTTTATTGTCTTTGCCCTTTAATCCAAAAAATACTTTAGAGGAAACAGTAAACGAATTTCTTTCCCATTTTTTCTTTTTCAATACACGGCCCATCATTTTTTCGCTTTCGCCTCCGGCATAAGCTTCCGCATTGTCAAAAAAATTAATCCCTTTGTCGTAAGCTATTCCCATCAGCTGATCCGCAATTTTATCATCTATTTGCTTATTAAAACTGACCCAACTCCCAAAACCTACGATGCTTAGTTTTAATCCTGATTTGCCCAATCGCCTGTATTCCATTTTGATTTTCTTTAGTGGTGAAATTAAGAAGAAGAATTTACGACTTTAGTAAAAAAATGAAGGCGATTTTGACTGACTATTAAAGCAATCGTTCAATTAGGTGATTAATCGGCCGTCCATCTTTTACTTAAGGAAATTCTGACGATTGTACTCTTACAATTCCCCTGCCATTTATTAAATGCCAGTTGCTAAAATCCTGTGGCGCGTCCATTCCGTCTCCATCAAGAATTTGTGTGGGCGTTCTTATTCTTACGGGTTTATCGGTATAGAATTCTTTTCCGCGTTTGCTCCTGTCCCAATACAGTTCATCACAATACAAAGTATCTCCCTTATTATTCTTCACTACCACGCTGTCTTTAAGAAATACTTTACTTTCAGTTTCCATGTATTTGGCATAGTGCGCGTCCATACTGCTTTCTATATGTAAACTGTCGTCGAAGAAATCCGCATGAATCGTTTTTGTAAATTCAAAAAAAGGATCGCTAACGTCCTGGTGGCGAAGCATTAAAGGTGCTGTAATTTTTGATTTAGTTTGGGCGCCAATGGTGTAAATGATGGTAACGCCCTTGGCCACTTCGATGCCGGGAGTTTTGGCCGTAATTTTATTAATATCTTCCAATGAATTTTCACAAGATGGAAACATCGAGCATCCCACGATACCGATAATTATAAAATAGAACGAACCTGGAAATTTAAAATGACTCATTAAAAAATTATTACAGAAATATACCGGATCAGGCCACGCAAATTAATGATTTTATAAAAATGGATGCGCGGTATTTTTAAAAGGATTTTATTTTATTTTTTTTGTTGAAATTATTGCCCAAAAAATTTCCCTACCAGGTGAAAAGGATCCGCGTTCTATTTTCGATTATGCTCACAGATAGCGTAAAGCCCTTTAATGATCAAATCGGGTTCAGCAAATATCTCATTTATAAGATGAGGCTTAAAATTATTAGCATCTCCCCCGGTTAAAAGCACGTTAATATTCTCAAACTTTTCTTTGTAAGCGTTGATAATGCCATCAATTTCCGCGGCCATTCCTAAAATTACGCCGCTCAAAATATTGGTAGTGGTATCATAACCCATCAACGGAAAATTCCAGTCAGAAACGGATTTGTTGGCTTTTATCAATGGAAGTTTAGCGGTATAATAATTCATTGCTTTGAAGCGCATTTCCATTCCCGGCGATATACTCCCCCCGACGAAACTATCGTATTTATTAATGAAATTATAAGTAATGCAAGAGCCGAGCGCTATCACAAGGTTGTTTTTTCCATGATGAAAACGAACGGCGTAAGCGGTCAACGCCAGCCTGTCTGCACCAATGGTTTCGGGTTTCGCGACGGGAGTGGTGAAAGGTAGTTTGGCTGAAGCATCTAATTTTAGAAACCCGGATTTTTCTGACAATATTTTCTCAATTTCAACACGATGATTTACTACCGAAGAAAGAATTGAATAACGCGGATTGTAGTTATTAAGTAACGTGTTGATAGTTTCATCACTGTCATCTTGCAGCGTAATCACCTCAATAAGTTGTTCTCCCCGGAATATACCGCACTTGAGGCGGGTATTTCCAAAATCAAAGCAAAGTGTGGTAATATCGCTCAAAATGTTAGATTATTTTATGGCGTTTAGCTTTAAGCATTTTGCATTCAGCGTTACTAAGAAATTTTAAATCCCGAAATATTTTTAAAATGGCCGTTCATTTTTATTTTTTCTTTTAGCAACTCCATTTCGGCAACTACGGGAAGCACTTTTGCCAAATGTCTTTTTAAATATTCCTGCCGATGGAGTTCATTCATAAAAGAAAGCAATTCATATTCTTCCTCAATCGTCATACCTACGGTGTGGGCAATGTCGTAGCTACATAGTTCTTCTTCATTCGTTCCCAAGTGTTTTTTTACATCCAGCAATTTATGAAGTTGTCTTGCGGCCGCTATCACTTTATCCATGATCACTTTTTTTCCATGCTCATTGTTTCTTGGATAACTTACGATTGCGCCGCTGTATATTTTTTCAGGTATTTCATTCACAACTTCCAGGATTCTGAAAACCTGCAATCCCTTTGTCTTGATATCCATTTCTCCGTTGTCATACGTTTTTGAAATATCCGTAATTTCTACAAGAGTTCCCAATTCATTCATTTTATCGTTGATCACAACCGGAATGCCGAATGGTTTCTTTTGAATAATACAATCATTGATAAGTTGCTTATATTTCGGTTCGAAAATATGAAGATTCAGATGTTCGTGTGGATATACAACAATAGATAAAGGAAATATGGGGATGAAGTTGGTCATAAAATAAAATAGAAATCTTGTGAATTTATTTATTTACTGTATCTGCAAATTACTGATAAAAAAAAATCCGGGGAAATTCAACGGCGAAGAGATTGTAAATTAAAGTTTCTTTGGTGGACTAAATTTTTATGAAATTTGTCACCATTAAGATGAAATTTTGTTTATAGCTTAATTTTTTAAGGGATTAAAATAAAGAATCAAAAAAATAGAAATGTTACAGGACGCAGGAATAGAAGGGATTTACGTGGTGCATGCCAAAACGGGCTATGAAATACATCAACAAAGAATTATTGAAATTTTTGGTAAATTAAAACTGGATTATGAATTTGTTACTGATGGAGATGTATCCCATTTTACGGATGAACTTTTGCAAAAATATTTTTGCAATCAAATCACCACGCTTTTTCCACCTGGCGCCGTGTCCTGCACACTGAATCATATTTTATCTTATCAAAAAATAGTAACGAACAAAAATAAGTACGCGCTCGTCTTTGAAAATGATCCATTTTTCCTGGGAGATTTTTTTAAAAAAATAAAACTTGTGGCTGCTGAAGCGGATACGCTTGAGCCGGGTTTTATCATTTCCCTTGAAAATTCTACGTTCAGGTTTCCTTCTTTCCGAAGGATAAAAAAAAGAAAATATCTTTATGAAGCTTCTTATGGAAGAATGGCTGGCGCATATTTAATAGATCAAAAAGCGGCAAAGGACATCCTTGAAAGCCTGGAAACTGAAAAATGTTGCCAGGTGATCGACTGGTGGCACAACACATTAATTGATCTCCAGATTATCAAAATGTATTGGGCGCATCCTCCATTAGTAGAGCAGGGTTCGCATAATGGAAGGATGTCTTCTACTCTTTCCAGTAAAAACAAAGGGTTCATCCGAAGATTAAGATGGGATATTCAGAAGTTTTATAAAATGTATATTCAGAGATGGTTTCGTGGTGATAAAGATCATAAACCTGAAAAAGGTTAAGACCGTTGAGTAAATACCATTAAGGCTTTACATCATTATTTTTCCACCATTTATACGCCATTACGCCTATAGCGATGTAAGGCACGATCATCAGGTAAAGAATACCATCGTTAAATCCTTGTGCAGGCCCGTTGCCCATTTGCATCACTGTTTTTGCACAAATAGAACACTGCGCTGATACATCGATATGCAACATCAGAAAGCAAAATAAAAAAAACAGGATGATTTGTGGTTTTTTCATTGTAAGCGCCAAAGATACTATCAAAAAAATAATTGTAAAAAGATAAGTTTTTTTGATTTGATATTTTTTTTTAAATATTTTCTTCGACCTTTACGCGCCTCGCGCAAGTTATTTTTTTAATTTATTTACTATTATGGATCGTCACGCTTCTCAAAGTTTACAGAATTTTAATAATTATGTTGGTATAAAATTTCAATTGTACAACAGCCTTTTTACCTCGCTGCCTTTTTACCGGATAGAAAAAACGGGAATGCTTTTATCCTTCTTCCTGAATATTTGCGAAGAAGGATATAAAAAGAAAATGAGTCCAGTGGAAATAATTGATGAGTTTTTTTTAAAAGACGCATCGTTCAAAAAGCAGTCTGAAAAGCTGGATTTGCTTTTTCGATTTATCCAGTTCGTCGAACGGCAGGTGGTGTTGTTTGATGCATTGGAGGACGCTGCATTTAAATACGTGCAGGATACCGGTGGAACGGGCACTTTAAAACAACTGGAATTAGAAGTAAGCCAGAATAAAGCTGAAGAAGAGCTGAAAAAAAAGCTAGAGGATTTTTCAGTAGAGATTGTGTTAACTGCTCATCCTACCCAGTTTTATCCGGGTTCGGTTTTGGGTATTATCAATGATCTTTCCAAGGCGCTTTCTGAAAATAATACGGGTCGCATTAATATGTATTTACAGCAACTGGGCAAAACACCTTTTTTCAAAAAGGAAAAACCTACGCCTTATGATGAAGCGATGAGCCTGGTATGGTATCTTGAAAATGTGTTTTTTGCTGCAGGTGGCAAGATTCTTTCCTTTCTCAAAAATCAATTTCCAGATGCGATTAACCCAAATAACCCTGTTATCAAAATGGGCTTCTGGCCTGGTGGAGACCGCGATGGAAATCCTTTTGTAAATACAGACATTACTCTAAAAGTAGCAGACGCATTGCGCGGTGGAATTATAAAATGCTATTATCTTGAAATAAGAAAACTAAGACGGAGGCTCACTTTCAAAGGCGTAGACGTCCTTTTGATGGATCTCGAAAATCAGTTGTATAACAACATTTTTATTCCTGAGCATCGCACTGAAATCAATCCGAAGGATATCCTCAAAATCCTCATTGAAATAAGAGAGATATTAGTGTATCGGCATAATGGATTGTTTTGTTACCTGATTGATGACCTCGTCAATAAAGTACATATTTTTGGATTGCATTTTGCATCGCTGGATATAAGGCAAGACAGTTCGATACATAAAAAAGTGTTTACTGCGCTGGCGGCTTCAGGTACGTTTTTCCCATATGATTATGCAAAACTCAGCGATGATAAAAAGATAGAATTCCTTACAAAGAATAGTAAGGAGATACCCGAAGCAGACTATGGCGATCCTATCATAAATGATACTTTTAAGAGCATTCGCGCTATTAAAGTGATTCAACAATATAATGGTGAAAGGGGCTGCAACCGCTACATCATCAGCCATTCTGAAACCGCTTTGAACGTGTTTGAAATTTATGGATTATTCTTATTATGCGGGTGGAAAAAAGAAAAGCTGAAAGTAGATATTGTTCCGTTGATTGAAACCGTGGAGGACTTGCAGAATTCAGTTAAGATAATGAGAACTTTATTTGAAAATAAAGAATATCGTGAGCATCTAAAACGAAGGAGTAATGTCCAAACGATTATGCTTGGTTTTTCTGATGGCACCAAAGATGGCGGTTACCTGGCGGGGAACTGGAGCATCTATAAAGCCAAGGAAAACCTTACGGCGATATCAAAAGAATTTGGGCTTGATGTTATATTTTTCGATGGGCGAGGAGGTCCTCCGGCAAGAGGTGGTGGAAAGACGCACAAATTTTATGCTTCTATGGGAAAGAACATTTCTAACAAAGAAATTCAATTGACCATCCAGGGACAAACGGTAAGCTCCAATTTTGGGACCGTTGATTCGGCACAATACAATATGGAGCAACTGGTGCACGCCGGCATCTCGAATGATATTTTTAACAGCAGGGATGTGACGTTGGAAAAAGAAGAAGAACAACTGTTGCAGGATCTGTCTGACGCAGGGTTAAAGTCTTACATTTCGTTAAAACATCATCCTGAATTCATGGAGTATTTAACGCAAATAAGTCCGTTGAAATTTTATAGTGAAACCAATATCGGAAGCCGCCCTACTAAAAGAAAAAAAGGGAAAATGAATATGGAAGATTTGCGGGCGATTCCTTTTGTAGGTTCATGGAGCCAGATAAAGCAAAACGTTACCGGTTATTACGGCGTAGGTACCGCATTGCGCACAATGGAAGAACAAGGACGGTTGAAAGAGGTGAAAACATTATATCAAAAATCGTTGTTTTTCAAAACCCTAATTGACAATTGCGAGATGGCGATGAAAAAATGTTTTTTCCCGCTGACGGAATACCTTGCAACTGATAAGCAGTTTGGAGAAATTTGGAATATGATCTACGAGGAATTTGAGGTTACTAAAAACTACCTTTTTAAACTAACCGGCCACAACGAACTGATGGCAGAATATCCGGTAGAGCAACTTTCGGTAACCATGCGCGAAAAAATGATTCTTCCTTTGGTAACGATACAGCAATACGCTATGTCCAAGATACGTGAGATGGAGCAGGAACCAGTAAAAGATCCAATAAAACAAACGTACGAAAAACTGGTAATGCGTTGTTCCTTTGGGATCATTAATGCGGGAAGAAATTCGGCTTAGCAGCGATTGTGGTAAACCAAGAAATTTCGGGGATTTTTATTTAGCCTACAAACCTTCCAGGTTCTAAAAACCTGGAAGGTTTTCTTACATAGTAAAACAGCAAATAATCGCTTTTCGTATTTAGTTACCGGAATGGGTTAAACAATTTTAGCCAGGAAATCTTTTACTTTTTTATGAATCGGTTCGCTTAACGAAACCAACGGAAGCCGCAATTCATTTTCAATCAACTTTAATTCATACATAAAAGCTTTCGCGCCCGCAGGATTGTTTTCTGCAAATAACAAATCGTAGGCTTCCAGTAATTTGTAATGCAATTTTGAAGCGGCCGCAAAATTATTTCCTAAGGCCAGGCGAATCATATCTGAAAAATCTTTTGGAAAACAATTGGCCGCCACACTGATAACACCGTGTGAACCACAGGCAATCAACGGAAAAGAGATATGGTCGTCGCCACTTACCATCAAAAAGCCATCAGGCATATTTTTTAGGATGTGCATACACTGAATTATGTTGCCACTTGCTTCTTTTATTCCCACTATATTTTCACATTCGTGCGCTAAACGCAAAGTGGTTTCAGCGGAGACATTACTTCCAGTTCTTCCAGGAACGTTATACAAAATCACCGGCAGTGGAGAAGCAGAAGCGATCGTTTTGTAATGCTGAAATATTCCTTCCTGTGAAGGTTTATTATAATTGGGGCTTGAGCTTAAAATAGCGGTAATATTTTCTAAAGCAAAATTAGAAAATTGATCAACGACTCCCTGCGTATTATTGCCGCCAATACCCAATACCAAAGGCACACGATTATTAATTTTTTCAATAGTGAACTTTACTATTTCGGCCTGTTCCTTTTTGGAAAGTGTGGGCGTTTCGCCTGTTGTGCCAAGCGTTACGATATACTCTATGCCATTATCTATTATATAATTGATAACAGATGCAAGCGCGTCATAATCTACGGATTTGTTTTTTTTGAAAGGCGTTATTAACGCTACCCCTGTCCCGCTCAGTTTATTTACTAAAGACATTATTTGAAGATTAAATTTAGGATGTAAAAATATGAAATTATATTTTCAATAATCGGGGCATTTTAAATTGAGGACATCGCATATCAGAAATAAAAACTCCTGATTTTAAACAATAGGCTTTTTAATAAACATACTGCTGTAATACCGCCGGTAAGCGTATCCTAAAAACAGGTTGGGCACTAAAAGAAAAACGCCCATTAACCAGCCCGACGGAACTAATATGGTGTGAAAAAGAAACACGTTCAGGCTGATCGGGAAAAGCACCACTGCGGAAAAAGGAGCGTACCGATTGAGCAAGAGCGATAAACCTCCTAATACCTGTATCACTTTTTGCATCGGATAAAAGTAGCCGGCAGCTTTTAGCCCATCTTTAAAAGCCGCGGCATCTCCGGTATGATGCGGTTGGTAGGGAATAAAATGCAGGAAATAATCCAGCCCGAACACGAGATAAAGAAATCCAAGGAGGATGCGAAAAGTAGTGGTTGCATTTTTCATAGTTGCTAATTCATTTTATTGCAGTTTAGATGGATTCGGGTAACAATTAAAAATAGAAGGTACAATAACAGAATCTTCGATTATTTTGGTGAAAGCATTTATTTTTTAAATTTCATTTGTTCTATCAAATCATTAAAATATTGAGCAGACCAAATATCCAGTACTTTATTATCACTGATAAACCGAACGATATCTGCCTTTACACTATTAAATGAAACACTGGTGATTTTATTATTAAGCAGTTGTAAAAATTGTTCTTTAGAGATTGTTTTTTCATCCCAATTCTCGCTTCCCCTGGCGCGTATCAAAAAGTGTTGAAGATTCAACGGGATTCCTTTTTTAATGTACCATTCCATATCAAACCAATCGCGGCCTTTTACCCGTTGCTTCCAGTTTCTGAACAAAAGCGCATGCATTTTTCCTGCAAAAAGGTCTTCAAGCGTAAAGCATTTTACATAAAAAGAAAAAGGTTTTAAAAGTAATTTTTCTTCCGTATTAAATCCTAATGGAGGACGGGTATCCACTTCGAGCTTGATTTTTATATCAGGTCTCTGAGAAAGCCCCACCTGAGGTATTACATCCTCTAACACTAATTCTTTCCAAATCGTTTCTGATTTTAGAAACGCAGAATCAATATTGGTTTTGGTGTTTTTTATTTTTTCTTTTACACTTACCTGCATACCCAATGCGTTAAATTCAGTAATGATAGCGTTAAGGTAAGGCTCAAGCTAAAAATCAGGATTGACTTCCAATAACGAAAAATCAAGATCCTCTGAAAATCTTTCAAGGTTATAAAAAATGCGCAACGCCGTGCCGCCATAAAAAGCAGCCTTCTCAAAAAAACCACTTCTTTGCAAACCCGCCAGCGCTGTTTGCTGCATTATCTCGCGTAATGCCTGTTGAGCATCTGTTTGCGTTTTTGACTGATATTCATCTAACCAATCTTTGATCATAATTTTTTCAAAGTTGTTGTGAGTGTATTCAAACTTTCTTTTTTGGGAGCATCAATTATCCAATCGTCTATTTCTGCTACATTTATTTTTCGTAACGCCTGTTCGCCTATTCTAAGATCATCCGTTAAAAACTCCATTGCCTGTTTTGAACTACGAAGTAAAATTCCTGGAGTGGTTAAAATTTTATCACAAAGCGCTTTTTCGGGAGAAGCGATTAATACAATTTGTTTTTTTGTCAATGCGACCTTTTGTATCCCGAAAGAATAATAGGGCAGTGGTAAAGAAGTATAGCTAAATCTCCCTACTGGTGTGTTATATATTTTATTGAGTTTGATTGTGGCGGAACTGATTTCAAAAACCTTTTCGGGGATGAAACCCCAATAAGAAAGCGCCGAATCCATGGATACATAGCTTGGCCCCAGAAGATGGTTTGCCAAAAGAAACCGTTCTGGTTTTGCCATATTCAAATTTGCGCCGGGAATATAAATGCCTCGTTTTATCGGCAGCAATATTTGTTGTTTTACGAGTTCATTGATCTTATCGTAAGGTCTTTTATAATCTTTCAGTAAGGCAAGCAGCGCTTGCCTGGTGATAGGTTGCTCTGCATATTTCTGTATCGTTTCCTTAAATTCCATTTATTATGTAAAAATAACTATAATTTATCGGAATAATTCCGATAAATGATGAAATGTTTTACAGTATTGACTGACTGCAGTAAATGAAGAAATAAAAGGGATTTCTGTTTTGGTCAACAATAAATGAAGTAAAAGAATTGAAGGCACAAGTCGAAACTTGCGCGAAAGATTTCTTTATATACCTGGGCTAATAAAGGAAATGTATCGTTAACCAGTAGACGAATAAATAAAAGGGATTTCTGTTTTTTTAAGATGAGATCAGAAGGTTTAGAGCTGACAATTCAAATAACCTGTTACCCGCAGGGTTAATTTTTTCATGCAGCCAGATGGTATCTAATTCCAAAGGAAGATTGGATGTTTTGTCTAAATAGGTAGCATACGTATAATAATCATCTGTTATATTTTTGATTTCAAACACAACCTTATGCTTCTTTTTCTTTAACAATGCAAATGCTTTTTCGTTTGCTTTATTATTTCCTGAAACATATTCTATTGAAAAAGTGCAATCATTGTATATTCCGATCCATCTTGACCACCGATTCTGATCCATCGTGACCACCTGTTCCGGTGATGTTGACCACCCCTGGAAGCTTACTTTTTTAATGACATTCCGGCAATGTTGACCACCTTGGGAAAAAATAGGTTCTGACATTCCGGCGATATTGACCACCCCTTAGGCTCCTTTCTATAATCGTTTGCTTTGCAGTTTTTACCTTTTAAAACTGCAAGATGGCTGGAACAACGATTATTATGAGTAAACTAAAACAAATCATACGCCTTCGAAGTAATGGAGTACCGTTACAAACGATCGCTAAAGCTTCCGGGCTTTCCAGGAATACGGTAAAAAAATACCTGCGTCTTATTGAAGTTAAAAAGCTTGTCTATGAAGACTTGCTCCAGATGGAGGATGCTGTGCTGGATGCATTGATCAATGATCCGGAGCCACAGGATGGCACCCGTTATCAATCATTGGCCTCGCTGTTTGGCTATATTGAAAAAGAACTGTCGCGTACCGGTGTCGATCGTTGGGTATTATGGGGGGAATACCGATTGCTGCATCCGGATGGATATAGCTACTCACAGTTCTGTGATTACTACCGGCAATGGAAAAAAACTATGGCAGGTAGTTTTCGCCAGACACATGATCCGGGTGAAAAAATGTTTATCGATTACACCGGTAAAAAGCTCCAAATAGTAGATCCACAGAGCGGTGAGGTAATGGAAGTGGAAGTATATGTGGCTGTGCTGGGCTATAGTCAGCTCACTTACGTAGAAGCGGTAGCATCTCAAAAGAAAGAAGATTTTATTAGTGCAACACAAAATGCACTTCATTTTTTTGGCGGTGTGCCACGTGTATTGATTCCTGATAATCTTAAAAGCGCCGTTCAAAAAGCGGATAAATATGAAGCGGAAATAAATACTGCTTTTATGGACTTTGCCAATCATTATGGCACCACCGTATTGCCTGCAAGAAGCAGGAAGCCACAGGATTATGTAAACAAAAACATTATGTAAACTTTCTATTCAAAGTTGTTGATTGACAGTTGCGATATAGCAAAAATGTTTACATAATTTTTTGATATTTTTA
>DATCFI010000087.1:0-26000 GCA_036509585.1 Hanamia sp.
TTATCAACATTACTTCAATAGAGTTTCATTGAGTTTAAGCAATGGCAGCAGCACCAATAATGATACCATGCCGACCAACAAACGTCTCGCGGCTTACGCTGCAGGGGCTTCTGATCCGGCTTTGGAAGCTTTATATTTTCAATATGGGCGTTATCTTCTGATATGCAGTTCAAGACCAGGCGGCACACCTGCAAACCTGCAGGGTATTTGGAACAATAGTATTCAACCGCCATGGAGTTCCAATTTTACTACGAACATAAATTTGCAAATGAATTACTGGCCTGCGGAAGAAACCAACCTTTCGGAAATGGCAGAACCTCTTTTTGGATTGATAGAGAATCTTGCCGTGACAGGTAAAAGAACTGCAAGAGAATTTTATAATTTAGATGGCTGGGTCGTCCATCACAATTCAGACATATGGGCATTGTCCAATCCCGTTGGCGACCTCGGTAATGGAGATCCTAAATGGGCTAACTGGGCAATGGGCGCCAATTGGCTTTGCCGACATTTGTGGGATCATTATCTTTTTACCGGAGATGAAAAGTTTTTAAAAGATACCGCCTATCCTCTAATGAAGGGTGCTATTGCATTTACTTTGGAATGGTTAGTTCCTGATAAGGACGGCTACCTGGTTACAGTCCCTTCAGGCTCGCCTGAAAATTCTTTCATTGACGAAAATGGCAAGCAGGGCGCTATAGCAATAGCCAGCACAATGGATATGTCAATTATAAGAGATTTATTTTCGCATTTTATAAAGGCCTCCGAATTGTTGAATGCCGATAAAACCTTACGGGATACCGTACTCGAAAAAGAAAAAAAATTGTATCCTTTTCATGTTGGTAAAAGGGGAAATATTGTAGAATGGTATAAGGATTGGGATGATGTAGAAGTGCATCATCGTCATGTTTCGCATCTCTTTGGGCTTTACCCTGGTGAACAGATTTCACCAGTCACAACGCCTGAATTAGCAAGCGCCGCTAAGAAAACATTAGAAATAAGAGGGGATGAAGGAACCGGCTGGAGCAAAGCATGGAAGATTAATTTCTGGGCAAGATTGTTGGATGGTAATCATGCGTATACATTGCTCAGGGACCTGTTACATTTAACCGGGGAAAAGGGTACAAGCTATGCAAGTGGCGGCGGCACTTATCCTAATCTTTTTGATGCGCATCCGCCGTTCCAGATTGACGGAAACTTTGGCGGAACAGCGGGCATTGCTGAAATGCTTTTGCAAAGTCAGGGCGGCGATATTTATTTGTTGCCCGCGTTACCGGATGAATGGAAAGATGGTGAGGTAAAAGGACTGAAAGCAAGAGGGGGCTTTGAGATAACTATGCAATGGAAGGATCATCACCTGGTAAGTTCATTTGTCAGATCTTTAAGCAGTGGCGAATGTACTATAAGAACCAATGACCTTATAACAATTGATGGTTTAAAAATAACACCGCAGAAAACAAGCCACGGTTATGTGGTTTCTTTCAACACGGAAAAAGGTAAAGTATATAGGGTTTCTGCTAAATAAGCTGTTTCTTAAATTTTTAAAAGCGAAAAATGACATCAAATGAGATTCTTATTTTTACTTATTCGGACTTTCCGCCTTTGGTTTCAAGGATTGATTTCAATACGGTAGGAATGGCCTCTACCTTTTTTATTTGGTAATTATAGCAAACCATTCCTGTTTTCGCCAGCGCTACAATAACGGATGTGTCATTTCTTTTTGCAGAAATCTCATAAAAGAGTTGAAAGCTTACCCGGGATATTTCGCCTGCAAAGATTTTCACATGAAGCAGATCGTTATAAAAAGATTCATTTTTATATTCAACGCACAATTCACTCATGATAAGAGAGGTGCCCGCAACCTCCAACTCCGTAAAGTTATGTTGAGTTAAAAACTGCATGCGAGCTTCATGAATAATTTCCACGATAGCATTATTGCCTACATGATTTCCATAATTAATATCAGTGATGCGTACTGGAATTTGAACGGATGAAAGCTGAGTTGTCGGAAGTTCAATTTTTAATCTTGTCATTCGATCAATCTTTATTCATAATCTGTTTGTTGGCTGCCAGTTGAACCAGGTCCGCAAAATTAGCAGATGTGGGCGAAATAGTGGAGTTCAGCATGATGTTTTGCCATCTTCGGATTTCTTTGCACCATATTGGTTTTGGGGGGTATCCATTGTCTGCAGAAATGATAAGGGTAGCGACCTTTGGTGAAATTTTTACGGGTTGGCCTTCGGGATCTGCGACGGTCAAATACGTTTTGGATTTGATATTATCATCAGGTTCTTGTGAGACGATTTCCTTTTTCTCTTTTGGATTGTTGATTATGGATTCTAAAATCAGTTGGTTTAATTGTACAGAATCTTTTGTTTCTTGCGCCAGCAACAAATTTTGTTGGTCTAATTTGTTTTGGTATGAATATTTGGGAGTTGAATTCTTTTTTAAAAAAACCGATCCTAAAAAAATGATCACAACGGAAGCGGCCGCCGCGACCGTGTAAAAAACGAATTTATTTTTTTTATGGCCACGCATCTTTACAACGTTCTCATTATTTATTTCACCTGCAATATGATGCCATATTTCTTCGGGTGGAGGTGTTTCGTAATTGAATAGTTTTTCTTTAAAATTCTGCATTAGTATTTTTATTAGAATATGTTTATTGCCAGAATCATCATTAGTTTTAGTTGATTTTAATAGATCTTACTTCTATTATTTTCTTCAATACAGCCTTTGCTCTCGCCAGTTGCGATTTGCTTGTACCTTCTGTAATGCCTAAAATTTCAGCTATTTCTTTGTGTGAATAGCCTTCTATAACATGCATGTTAAATACGGCCTTATATCCCGGTGACAATTCATTTACGATTTTCAAAATATCTTTAGCCGCCAGAGAATCCAGTGCATTCAATCTATCATCTTCAATTGTATTTTCTGAAATCTCTGTTACATGAAACAATTTTATTTTTTTCCGATAGTGCTCAATTGCTGTATGAATGAAAATCCGCCTGATCCATCCTTCGAAAGAACCTTCACCTCTGAATTTACTGATATTACGATACACCTTGATAAATCCTTCCTGCATTACGTCATTTGCATCTTCAGTATTTTCGGCATATCTAACGCAAACTCCATACATTTTTGAAGCAAATCTTTCGTAGAGTAGCCGCTGCATTTGGGGGTCTCCGTCTATGCAACCTTTTATTAAGTCGTTTTCTGGAGCTATTTGGTTGTCTGGGTAAGTCAAATTATTTTAATATTTTTCCGGGATATTAGATTAATCGTCCTCTTCGGTTAATAAAAAAGTAATTAAGATGTCCATTGCTTTTCTTCGGTGGCTAAAAAGGTTTTTTTCTTCCAACGACATCTCGGAAAATGTTTTATTTGCGCCTTTGGGTATAAAAACCGCATCGTAACCAAAGCCGCCACTACCTTTGCGTTCTGCAATAATAGTGCCTTTACATACACCTTCAAAAAAATTTTCTTTTCCTTTACGTCTCAGGCAGATAACGGTTCTAAATTGCGCTGTGCGATTTTCCTGGTCTTCTAATTTCAACAAAAGTTTATCAATATTATTTTCAAAAGAACGGTTCTCACCTGCATACCTGGCACTTTTTACTCCAGGTTCTCCATTTAAAGAATTGACTTCCAGACCTGTATCTTCAGAAAAACAATCTTCGCCGGTCAGTAAATTAATGACCTTTGCTTTTTCTCCGGCGTTTTCTTCCAGGGTGGAGTATGGCTCAGGGATATCAATATCTATTCCTGCTTCTTTAAGAGACAATACCCGAAAACTTCGATTAAGTATACTTTTTACCTCTGCTACTTTATGATCATTATTTGTTGCAAAAATTAATGTTTTCATTTATTTAAAAATAATTTTTGTAAACATATCCATAATTCCTTTTTCAAATCCTTATTGGTTAGAAATTGCTTTAATGGCGGTGCAGTTAAATATAATTGTTCCTGGAATGCTTGTATTTGGAAATCAGGGATCGCAAATGGTAATTCCAGTTCAGAAGTTTTAATGCCAAATATGAGAATTTTTTTTGATTGAAATTGATCCGAAAGTTGTTGGTAGTTCATTGTATCGTTTGTAACATTAACCAAGGCAATATCTGCCATCGTTAATTTACAGGCTGTTATCAGGTTGGACAGCAAATTCATCTCTTCATCACCCAAAAATTTGTTTTCAGAATCCTTTACAAGGAAAAGGATATTTTTTTCATTCCCACCGAGGCTAACGATTTTATGTACATCACAGTCGTTGTTCAATTGGATTGATGGCGATGTTTCAACCAGATTTTTTGTAAAAAATATCCGCCGCGTGTTTTCGGATAATTGGATGTCATCTAGACTCATAAAAATATTTTAGCGTTCTCTTTTTTTCGTTCCTTTGTAGCAAATTTAATGATATGATTGGTACTGGTATTTTTAAAATCACAAAAACAAAAAATAGTAAACTGGCATCTATAGACATGGATCACCTTCCATTTGGGAAATATTTTACGGATCATATGCTGGAAGTGGATTACGAAGACGGAGCATGGGGCGAAGTAGCCATCAAGCCATACCAACCAATTTCTGTTGACCCCTCGCTGGCCGCGATCCATTATGGCCAGTCCATTTTTGAAGGTATCAAAGCTTATAAAAACAAAGCTGGCGAAGTTGTTTTATTCAGACCCGAAGATAATTTCAAGCGATTTAACATTTCTGCTGAAAGGATGGAAATGCCACATGTGCCCGAGGAAATTTTTATTGAGGGTATGAAGCAATTAGTAAAACTCGACGAAAAGTGGATTCCCGAAAAGCACGATTATTCTTTATATATCCGGCCCTTTATGTTTAATACCGATGAAGTGATAGGGGTTCGACCAGGTCTTACCTATAAGTTTATGATTATTCTAAGCCCGACAGGGCCTTATTATAGCGAGCCGATGAGAATTTACGCCGAAGAGAAATACGTTCGCGCGGTTCCCGGTGGAGTAGGCTTTGCTAAAAATGCGGGTAACTACGGTTCGTCATTGTATCCAACTGCCGAAGCCAAGAGAAAGGGATACGACCAGGTGCTATGGATGGATGCGTTTGAACATAAATATGTACAGGAATGTGGCACGATGAATGTATTTTTCATTATTGGAAATACAGCTATCACGCCTTCATTAGCCGAAGGAACCATTTTAGCCGGGGTAACGAGAGATAGCGTAATTGAAGTGTTGAAGGAATTGGGTCTGACAGTGGAAGAGAGGAGATTAAGCATTGATGAAATCGTGGAAGCATATAAGAAAGGTACGCTTCGCGAAGTGTTTGGCACCGGCACGGCGGCTACTATTTCACCCATAAAAGAGTTGGCTTATAAAGATTTTGTCATGAAATTCGACGTTGAAAAATGGACAGTGGCTCCAGAAGTCAAAAAAAGAATGTCAGACATAAAAGAAGGGAATGTGGACGACAGATTTGGCTGGCTGGTAAAAGTTTAGAGAATTTTAATGTGGAAATAATTAAAAGAAAAAGATTATTAAGTGAGAGAAATATAAAGTTTCATTTGAATAGAAATTATCGTCAATCTGACCTGCAAATATTTTTTGGTTTTTCACAAACCTGCACTTACCTTTGCCGTCCAAAAAAATAAAGGTAAAAAATGCCTACAATACAACAATTAGTAAGAAAAGGAAGAACAATTATCAGGGCTAAAAGTAAGTCTAGAGCACTTGATAGCTGCCCGCAGCGGAGGGGCGTGTGTACCAGGGTATATACTACTACACCTAAAAAACCAAACTCGGCATTGCGCAAGGTTGCTAAAGTGAGGCTTACCAATAAAATCGAAGTGATTGCTTATATTCCCGGAGAAGGGCATAATCTACAGGAGCACTCTATCGTATTGCTTCGTGGTGGAAGGGTAAAAGATCTTCCTGGTGTACGTTATCATATTGTACGCGGTAGTCTTGATACTGCAGGTGTAAAGGACCGCAAACAAAGCCGTTCTAAATATGGAACTAAAAAAGAAAAAGCAAAAAAATAATCTGATGGCCTCCATTTGATTATTTTAAATTGAAATAAAAATTTAACATTCGTCAAGCCTGTTCGTTCAGGCGATAAAAAATAAAAAGAACAATGCGTAAAGCACAAGCAAAAAAACTTCCATTGGCTCCTGACCCAAAGTTTCAGGATAAATTAGTTACCCGTTTTGTAAACAATTTGATGTGGGAAGGGAAAAAAAGTGGAGCTTACACTATTTTTTATGATGCTATTGATAAGGTGAGCAAAATCTCCGGTGAAGATGGATACGAAGTTTGGAAAAAAGCATTGACAAATGTAACTCCGGGAGTGGAAGTAAAGAGCCGCAGAATAGGTGGAGCTACATTTCAGATTCCTTCTGAAGTTCGGGCAGACAGAAAAGTTTCACTGAGCATTAAGTGGCTTATCAAATACAGCCGTGACAGAAACGGACGTAGCATGGCAGAAAAGCTAGCTAATGAGATCGTAGCTGCAAGCAAAGGTGAAGGCGCAGCTTACAAGAAGAAAGAAGATACACACCGTATGGCCGATGCCAACAAGGCATTTGCTCATTTTAGAGTATAACAAATTTCAATCTAAATATTTAGCCCTTTCTGTGTTCAGAAAGGGTTTTTTATTTTGATTAATTGGGATTTCAATAGCCTCGTATTTTATTAATAAAGCACAATAGGCGATTCCAATAATGATCTGTATGAATGAAAGATTTCTGTCGCGTTTTACATCAAACGCGTTTTTGTTTTTATTACTGTCATCCAACAGGTTTCTTTGTTTGATGATTCAATATTTATTGTAATTTGCCTTTTTTATGCTTCAGCAATTACACATATACAATTATGCGATTATTGATTCGCTTAACATCAATTTTTCTAATCATCTTAATATTATTACCGGTGAAACAGGCGCGGGAAAAAGTATCCTGATGGGTGCATTGAATTTAATACTGGGCGAAAGAGCAGACACCTCAGTGCTGATGGATAAAGACAAAAAATGTTATATTGAAGGAGTTTTTAACACCAATCATCCGTCGGTCAAAGAATTTCTGCTCAATAACGAATTGGATTCTGAACCGGAGATGCTGATTCGAAGGGAAATATCCGCCAACGGAAAGTCGCGTGCATTTATCAACGATACGCCCGTTACGCTTTCACAATTAAAACAATTATCGTCATTAATTGTTGACCTGCATCAGCAGTTCGACACATTAGAATTGAACAATAACGACTTTCAACGGGAAGTGATAGATGCGCTTGCGGGAAATGCAACCCTGCTGGCTCAATATCAAACCATTTTTAAAAAATACCGTGTCGCCTTACAGGATTTGGAACAATTGCGCACAGCGCAGGCCGATGCCAATAAAGAACTGGATTATAATCAATTTTTATTCAACGAACTAGAGGAAGCTGATTTCAAAGAAAATGAAATTGAAGATATTGATGCTGAGATAAAATTGATGAGTAATGCTGAAAATATTAAATCTTCTCTTACAGATATTTACTTGCAACTGGAGGAAGGTGAGGGTCCCATTTTGCAGAAAATCAAATCTATTAACCATAAATTGCAAAGCATAAAAAATATATATCCTGAACTAACACTATTGTATGAACGACTGAATTCTGTTCAAATTGAATTGGAAGATATCTCTTCAGAAGTAGACCGTTTTAATCAAAAAATAAATTATGATGAAGAACGCATCAATATGCTGAATGAGCGTATGGCCGTTGGTTATGGGCTGTTGAAGAAACATAATGTGCAGGAAACTCTGCAATTAATTGAAATTAAAAACAATCTTGAAAAGGAGTTACAAAAAGTAACAGACCTCACGGCAGCGATAGCGGAGAAAGAAAAAAAATCGAAAGAATATCAATATGATTCTTTAAAAATTGCCAAGGCGATTTCGGAGAAGAGATTAAAGGAAATAAAACCATTTGAAGAAAAAGTAAATAGACTTTTGACGCAGGTTGGGATGCCAAATGCAAAAATTAAAGTGGATATAAAAGAAGCGGAATCATTGAATTCTTTTGGGATCAATGCAATAGACTTTTTATTTAATGCGAATTTATCTGCGGGTAACAAACAATATGAGCCATTGCGCAAAGTAGCCAGCGGAGGCGAGTTGAGTAGGTTGATGCTAAGCATAAAATCGTTAGTGGCAGAAAGTGTACAACTGCCAACCTTAATTTTTGATGAAATCGATTCAGGCATTAGCGGTGAAGCTGCAAAACAGGTGGGTGTTATTTTAAAAAGACTTTCCGCAGACCACCAGCTTATTTCCATTACCCATCAGCCACAAATCGCTGCCAAAGCCAACACTCATTTTTTTGTGTATAAAGAGACTAAAGGAGATAAAATTATTACAGCCATAAAAATATTAAATAAGGAAGAAAGGATTTCAGAAATTGCTACAATGCTCAGTGGAAAAAAGCCTACCGCTGCTGCGTTTGAGAATGCAAAAGAGATGATGGAGAATTAAGTGATAATTAGCTAATGGCTGATTAGCTAATGTGCTAATTGTGTCGTGAATGGTGAATCGCGAATAGGAATCTTTACTAAATGTCCGTTCACTACGTGAATATTGGTGAAGAATTAGCAGACCAATTCAGCAATAAAACAATTCAACAGTTCTAAATTGAAATTTCTTAATTTGTAAAAAAATAAAAACAATGTCATACAATTTATTAAAAGGGAAGAAGGGAATAATTTTCGGTGCGCTTGATGAAAGATCCATTGCCTGGATCACTGCCATAAAATGTCATGAAGAAGGTGCAGAAATATTACTGACCAATGCACCAATAGCCATGCGAATGGGAGAAATTAATAAACTTGCCGAAAAGATAAACGCGCCAATTGTTCCCTGCGATGTAACCAGCAATGAGGATATGTCGAATTTGATCACCAAGGCCAAAGAGCATTTTGGTGGTAGTTTCGATTTTATTTTGCATTCTGTAGGTATGAGTATGAATATGAGAAAGAACAAACCTTATACAGAAATTGATTATGGATTCAATCAGAAAACCCTGGATATTTCGGCCACCAGTTTACATCGTTTGCTGGCAACTGCTTACAAATTAGATGCGTTGAATGAATGGGGAAGCGTGATAGCGCTCACTTATATAGCTGCACAGCGGGTATTTCCGGATTATAGCGAGATGGCCGACGCGAAAGCTTTGCTGGAAAGTATCGCCCGTAGTTTTGGATATCATTACGCGCTGAAGAATAAAGTGAGGATTAATACCATTTCGCAATCGCCCACCCGTACAACTGCAGGAAGCGGCGTGAAAGGATTTGATGGATTTATTAATTACGCTGAAAAAATGAGCCCATTAGGGAATGCTTCAGGTGAAGATTGCGCCAATTATATTGTGACCCTATTTAGCGATCTTACCAAATTTGTGACGATGCAAAATCTCTTTCATGACGGCGGATTTTCATCTACGGGAGTTACGCACGATGTTATTGACCAAATGGAAAAATGAGATTGTAACTTCCTCAGAATAAATATTTCAAAGTAGCTTATAAAAAAACCGTTCAGTCGCTGAACGGTTTTTTATTTTTTACGCTGTTAAAAGCGTTTGTTTCTTTCTAATCTCTTCCGGATTTTCTAAACTATAAGTTAATATTCATCTTCATTAAAGAAGAAATCTTCCTGGCTGGGATAATCTGGCCAAATATCTTCAAGTCCCTCGTAGATATCGCCACCTTCGTCTTCCAGTTCCTGCAAGTTTTCAACAACTTCTATCGGCGCGCCACTGCGAATGGCATAGTCAATTAATTCGTCTTTTGTAGCCGGCCATGGTGCTTCTTCCAGGTGTGAGGCAAGTTCTAAGGTCCAAAACATATTATATGCTATTTATTTTTAGTGATAAAATTAAAAAAAGGGTTTTCTAATTTTCCGCAAATGTAAAAGTTATATTTAGAAAACCAAATAATGTTTTTTTTATTGCCTCGTTCAACTTAGATGGCACTCTTTTATGTTATATATTGTTTGAGTCTTTTTAATTTTTTTAATTTTTCAATTTCAATTTTACCCTTACTTTTAACCATGTTAAAAGCGCAAGGAATTTATAAAAACTACGGACCGCTGCCCGTTTTGAAAGGAGTAGATATCGCCATTGCCAAAGGTGAAATCGTATGTATTGCCGGATCTTCCGGCGCTGGTAAAAGCACCTTGCTGCATATCCTCGGCACCTTGGATAAATCAGACAAAGGTGAAATTACAATCGATGATACAAATGTAGAGCAGCTCAAAGGGAAAAAACTGGCGGCCTTTAGAAATCACCATATTGGCTTTGTTTTCCAGTTTCATCATCTGCTTCCCGAATTTTCGGCGCTTGAAAATATTTGTATTCCTGCGTGGATCGCCGGTAAAAAAAATAAAGATGTGGAAAGAAGAGCGCAAGAACTATTGGAATTACTAAACTTGAAAGATCGCGGAGAACACAAACCTGGCGAACTCTCGGGTGGCGAACAACAAAGAGTTGCCGTGGCAAGAGCCTTGATCAATAATCCCTCAATTGTAATGGCTGATGAGCCAACCGGTAATCTTGATTCGGCCAATGCAAAGGAATTACACAATTTATTTATCGATCTGCGAAATAAGTTTCAGCAAACATTTTTAATTGTAACTCACAACGAAGAACTGGCACAAATGAGCGACCGCCTTCTTCACATGAAAGACGGAAAGATTATTGGTTAATCGGTTAATTTGTTGAATGGTTCCACAATCGTAGTTGAAGTGATTTTAAAAAAATAGAAATGAAAAAAGCAATTATAACCGTGGAATTATTAATTTGTTCAAATAAATTTATGACGATTGCATGTAGGGTCATTTGAAGTTGAAAGAAATGAATAAAGTGGTTGGTGTGAGCATATTTCTTGTCATTTTAATGAGTTGGGGAATTGAGTTCTTTGAATATCTTTTCCAGGTTCCGGCAAATAGGATTGGCTTGATGAAAATGGTGGCCGTTTTTCGTTATGGCAATTAAAAATTATTCAGGAAGTAATCACGCTTTCAGTTTTCACAACGTTTATGGTGGCCTTTTTTAAAGATCAACACCTGCGCTGGAATCATTTGGTTGGGGTTGGGCTATTGATATTGGCGGTATTTTTTCTTTTTAAAAAATAAGTTACAGGTAAGCCGATTTAAATAACTAAATAGAAATATCAATTATTTGTTGGTTTACTATTAAACACCTGCTATTATTTTGCGCGAGTGATTGTTAAATTTTTAATGCTATACAATTAATTATATGATCAAAGAAAAATTTTTAGTTATTGGCGCTTGTGGTCAAATCGGTGTGGAGCTTACATTGGAATTGCGTAGAATTTATGGTGGTGCTAACGTGGTGGCCTCAGACCTGAGAGAAGAAAATCCATTGTTGAAAGGGACTGGCCCTTATGTGAGCCTGGATGTGATGAACAAAGAGATGTTACACGTGCAGGTGATCCGTCAAAATATTACGCAGATTTATCTATTGGCGGCGATACTTTCCGCTACCGGTGAGAAGAATCCAAATCTTGCGTGGCACTTAAATACGACAAGTCTTTTAAACGTCCTGGATATTGCCAAAGATGAAAATATCCGTAAAGTTTACTGGCAGCAGTATAGCAGTGTTTGGCCCTACTTCTCCTAAAAAGAATTGCCCGCAACAAACAATAATAGAGCCTATCACCGTTTATGGCATCAGCAAATATGCCGGAGAATTCTGGTGCAATTATTTTCATCATCGTTATCGGGTAGATGTTCGCAGCATTCGTTATCCCGGATTGATCAGTTATAAAAGCGAGCCGGGCGGTGGCACTACAGATTATGCAGTAGAAATTTTTCAGGACGCCATTAGCGAAAATCACTACACCTGCTTTTTGAAGGAAGATACTTACCTGCCGATGATGTATATGCCCGATGCGATAAGGGCCACGATCGAATTAATGGAAGCCGACGAGGATAAAATATCTATTCGCACTTCGTATAATATTTCTGGAATGAGTTTTTCGCCCAAAGAAATTGCCGCAGAAATAAAAAAACATCGACCGGATTTTACTATAAGTTATGCACCTGATTATCGCCAGCCGATTGCTGAAAGTTGGCCGCAAAGTATTGATGATTCCGTAGCGCAGAAAGACTGGGGATGGAAGCCCCAATATAACCTGGCAGATATGACCAGCGAAATGCTAAAAAATATAAAATAAATTTTAGCAGGATAATATAAACACGCCCAACTGGCTTTTCAAAAGCAGGTTGGGCGCTTTAAAAATACATCGATCGAGAAGCTACAGAGCTCTTCTGCTGTTGAATATTATCAGAGCGGCCTTATCCAAATATTCCTGAAACTTATTGGCTTGCTTTTATCTCCATGAGCCTGTATTTTCACTGCATAAGGGCCACGCAAAGCACCTTTCCCTGTATAGCTAGGATGCCCAATATAAAGAGTGGGACCGATTAATTGAAAATTATTCTGAACCAATAATCCATTAAAAAACGCAGTAACCCTTGCCGGGCTTTTTAAAGAGCCATCATCGTTAAATCGTGGAGCTGTCCATATTACATCATAAGATTGCCATTCGCCAGGGGGACGATTGGGATTGACTAATGGTGCATTTTGTTTATAAATACTTCCTGCCTGCCCGTTGGTATAAGTTTTATTATTATAATTGTCCAGTATTTGCATTTCATAGCCATCATCACCTTTACCCGTTGAAGCCAGGAATAATCCACTGTTTCCGCGTTCCTGCCCAGAACCTTCGATATCTTTTGGTTCCTTCCATTCAACGTGAATTTGGTAATCCATAAATAATTGCTTTGTTTGAATGCTACCAGCTTTTTTATTTACAGTAAGAACCCCTTTTTTAATTATCCAGTCTGCAGGTTTTGTAGTATCATCTGCGCTAACCCAGCTATCCAGATTTTTACCATCGAATAAGATAATAGCGTCTGATGGAGCGTCTCCACAAGATTTGCCCGGAGTTACTACCGGAGGAACAGGGGTATATAATTCTGTTTCTTCAGGTTTTATTTTTTCCTGGGCATTTGCAAGTGAGATGCCGCCGGCTAAAAATGCAAGTGAGATAAAAAGCTTTTTGTTCATTTTTTTTATGTTTACGTTTTTAAAATCTTGCCAGTAATTTAAAATTAACTAACCTGGGAGTCAACCTATTTGGAATGGCATAAACATCATTAGCGTAGTCTTTTACTAGCTGATAAGAAATCGTATTAGCCCTGTCTAACAAGTTAAAGATCTCGAGGCTTGCCCAAATATTTTCAAAGCTACGGAATGGCGAATGGCTGCGGCGCAAGGACTTTTCACTCAGTAACAACGCGCTGAAACCTATATCGGCCCGGATATAAGGGTCAATTATCAAAGCGTTTCTATATTTGGGATTGTTGGGAATGTTAAAAGGCATGTTGCTTCCGTAAATCAAGTTTAAATGTACTTTAAAATTTTTATTCGTACTTAAATAATCTTGTAAAAATAATCCCATGGTAATTAAACGGTCAGTGGGCCGCCTTACCCAGCCTACATCTGTGCGGACGCTATCTGCCACTACCTTGTCAGGGGTGCCAGAATTGATAATCTCTCCTGCTGCATTCTTGTAATTATAGTAATAGTCATTGTCTATGTTCTCCATTGTTTTACTGATACCAATACTAAACCAGCTCTCAGCACCTTTTACAAGCTCTGTAAATAAACGTGATTCGATTCCCGTCGCAAATGCTTTGGCGTTATTTTCGCCAAAATACTGAATGTGTACATTATCAATATCATAAGGGTCAACATCAGTTAAGGATTTATAATAAGCCTCTGTAGTAATGTAAACTGGCCGCCCGCCTTGAGATAAATTGTAATTGAAGCCTGCTACGAACTGGATACTTTTCTGGCTTTTTAAAGCCGTGTTCACACTGCCATCTGGTCTGAGCATTTCGAGGTAAAATGGAGGTTGATCATACACTCCTGCAGACGCTTTAAAAATAACATCTTTTTTCCAGGCGGGTTTGTAACTTACCTGGGCCCTTGGACTAATTATGAATTCTTTATTTAGTGCGTTATAATTAAATCGCACACCCGCCTGCAGCGTCACGTCGTTCGGACCATGGCTTAAAAGAATATTATCCTGAAGATATCCGCTGTATTTATTAATGTTTAGATCCCTTGTTGATTTCAAAACCTGGCTCAGGTTTAATACGTTGGGATTGTAGGGCAACGAATAACCTGCACTGTCCTGAAATTCCCATTCATTTAATCGATCGTTAATAATAGTATGGTCAAAACTAACTCCCCATTGTAGGAAATGATTTCCGAGACGATAAGTTCCTTTTTGGCTGATATTGTAATCCAGGATATTCAGATGGTTTCGCACATAATATTGGTAGCTGCCCGCACCAAGCGGATTGGTTATCATTCCAAAATCTGGTTGGTTTTTGTCAACATTCCTTTCGCCCAAAATATAGGTGCCGGTGATGTCTGAATTTTCATCTTCAATATCATCATAATAGCTTACCATCCACCTTAATTTCATTTTTTCATTTACGGTCTGAACCAAACTCAAACCTAATATCCCATTGTTATATTTATCTTTTTCCTGCCCTTGAAAAAAGACATCGAGCCCGATGTTGGCAGTATATAAAGGTGAAAAAACTGCTGAAGATTTTTGCGCGGATTCGGGGAAGAAAGAAAATTTAGAACCGGATAGAATTCCCAAAACTTCTAGCTGTAGTTTCTGTGAAAATTTATATATTAGGTAAGTCTGCAAATCGGCAGCGGATGGAATGTAAACTCCTTTGGTTTCCTGGCTGGACAGCAAATTGCGGTTTGTTTTGCTTCTTGCTCCAAATACAACGGAAAGTTTTTGATTTTTGGATGTGCCTTCTAAACTGATTCCTTGCTCCAGCAAGCTTACGTACACAGACCCTCCAAATGATACCGGTTTTTTGTATTGAATGTCAAGCACGCTACTCATTTTATCACCATATTTTGCCTGGAAGCCTCCGGTGTAAAAACTAATATTTTTTACCAGTTCCGGATTTATAAAACTTAAACCCTCCTGTTGGCCGCTATTGACCAGGTATGGCCTGTAAATTTCAAAATCATTTATATAAATTAAATTCTCCTCGTAGTTGCCGCCGCGTACCGAATATTGTGAAGTGAGTTCATTGTTGCTTCCTACCAATGTCTTTATCAATCCTTCCACACCACCCGTAGCCGAAGGAAGCGTCATCGCGCTCTTGGGATTCATTTTTATTAAACCCGTTTCCTGCCGGTCCTTGTCTCCGTTGACGGTCACGGTGTCCATAGTTTTGCTGCTACGTGTAAGTTTTACTGTTACATTTTCTTCCTCCCCATCGCTTAGATAAAAATTCGTTTGCTCGTCGTTAAATCCTGTGTGTGAAAAAACAAGCGCGAATGCTTTCCCGGAAGAGACTTTAATCCGGAAGGTTCCCGAATCGGACGCCAGAATGCCGTCTTGTTTTCCAAGAATAGTAATCGTGACGTTTCCTACCGGATCTTCATTTTCATCGATAATTTTACCCGAGACGGAAGCAGCTTTCTTTTGGGCAAATGATGAAAACGTTGCAAAAAACATGAAAATAAAAACCATTAATCTCATAAAGCGAAGATATATTTTTGGAAAAGACGACATTAAAATAACTGATACATCCAATTTATATTTTGTTCTGTCACAAATGTAAGCAGGTAGCATTGCTTTTGTGGAAAGAAAATGGCTAAAGTTCCTTTTAATTGAAAAATGGATTGGGAAGATCAGTTTTTTTTAATTCATTTTATTATTTTTGAAAAATGCGAAAACTAATTTTGTTGGTTCCTATTTTTGCCACCCTACTTTTTCCCCAATGCGGCATGCCGTCACAAAATAATAATGAGAAATTAACTGACGCTCCAATCGGTCGAATTCCAAAAGACACTTTTCATTTGCTGTGTCAGTTTTGGCAATTGTCAGATGCAGATAATCCTATCGGTAGCGATGTTTCTTATACAGGGGAAGACAGTGTTATTTTTCTTCCGGGCATTGTCTTTATCACTGATTCAACTGTTCTCGAAAATCCGTTTGGTGAGATGAGATATGGAAAATGTAGACTCGATGGAAGAAATATACATGTGGCCTTCGATGATGGAAAAATTGCGGAATATCAGATCGGGCGACTCGACAGCAATGAACTAAAACTGAAAAGAACTGAAGAGAAACATACATCTGAATTGGATTTTGCATCTACTAATACGTATTGGCCGGATGCGGTTAAAAATCCTTTTTCTAAAAGAAATTATAGTTGGGCGCTGAAGCCAAATAAACCGGAAACCGATCAGGAAATCAAAGACCGGGTAAAAGATTGTCTTAGGTTTTATTCCTATTACCTACAAGGTTATGCAGACGGAGGCGCTACAAAAATTGACTTCAGAGCTATGCCATGTTGTTTGAATTGGTATTCCGGAGGCATTTCTATACAGAACGAAAATAAGCTTGATCATAAATGGATTCATTGTTTTTTCTCAAGAGAGCAGGCTTTTAAAGGTCGGCAGATGTTAGAAGATATTATCATGAAAAAATACAAATGGGATGAAAAGGAAACTAATTGGATCAGGCAATCCGCCCCGGTATTGATGCAGATGCGCGATAGTTTGTAAATTGAACTTTGCCTCATTTACCAGCGAGTGATTCATTAAAATTGATCATTTTTAGTTAGACAAAAGTTCTAAATGAAAACCTTGAGTATTTCTTGCTTCGCTGCGGGACTTTCATCTTTTATTCGGTTTTTTGCCTTTGGTGTTGAGCAGGGATAAACTGGGCTGCTTCACCAACAAAACGAACCGAACGAAGCGCTATCTTTACCACATTAAATTTTGACGTTAGTGATCGCTTCAACGCCACCCGTAACAACAACTGCGAACAATAATCCAATGGATAAAAACAAAAGACGTACAACATTTTACCTGACAACTTTGATTGCCGGGTTTCTTCTTATAATGCTAGAAGTTAGTATCTATCGAAAGACAATGATTTCCCTATTGCCATTATTTGTGATTATTTCGCTAACGTAATCCTGTTCAGCAATCTATAAAGCAGCAATCCTTATATTATTTGTATCAATGCAAAATATCCATCGAAAGTTCCGGAAATAAAAAAGCCTCTCAAAAATTGAAAGGCTTTTTTATTTTATAAGAATTTAAATTTTAAAGTCTACTTAGATTTGATATCAACAGTGTTAAGATCACCACCACCTACTTCGCAATTGATATCAATGCGATCTGCGCTGATCCCTTCAGTTTCAACCAAATATTTTTTGATCAATTGATTTCTTTTATTGCAGATTGCCTGTGATGCTTTGGAAGCTGCAGGATAACCAGTAATGATGACCGAGCAAGCTGCATTACTTTTTAAGCCGGAGGCAACTGTTGCCAGCATAGCTTTTGCATCGCTGCTCAAGGCAGTTTTGCTGCTTTTGAAAGAGATACTTGGAAGGCTGGTAAGATTGCAGGCAGGAACCGCAGCAGCCAGAGAATCTCTGATTGCTTTACAGCAATCGGGTTCAGGGCATTTACCTACACCGTTTGCATCTACAGGTTGGCATTCAGTAGGTGTGATCAGTTCTTTGTCTTTGCAATCAGGAACGCCATCGCCGTCAGTGTCCCTTGAAACTCCGTGCGCATCTACCGGACAGCCAGCAGGCGTATTGGGTTCTTTGTCAAACATATCAGAAACGCCGTCACCATCACTGTCAGTAGATAATTTTACCTGTTGTTGTTTTACAGTGTCAATCTGTTTTTGCAATGCATTGTTCATTCTTACCACTGGGTTGTCAAATAACATCTGTGGTTTGTTTTTCTTACCAATAGAAATTTCTATTCCTGCAAAGCCATAGCCAAACTTGTCTTTATGGACAGTACTGCTTATGTTCGGTGTTGTATTGTACCAGGGGCTCCCATCTAGGTTATCGCCGTCTACGAACTGCATTCTATACCCAAGGTCTAAATTAAGCCGGGTAGAAAGATTGATTCTGACTCCTGCTGCTACGGGTACAAAAAATTGAGTAATTGGTTGGTGCGCTTGGTAAGGTTGAGACGCCGTGCTTCCTGTTGGAACAATGTCAACTTTGAAGGACATGGTACCGGCTCCCACACTCACGTAAGGAACTATATAATTCTTTTGGTGCAGCCAGTTAATATTTCCAAAAGTAAGTACTACACTCCCGCTTGCTGCATAAGTAAAATTAGTTTTAAATGAACTAACAGGTTTTATCTGGGGAGGCAAGCCGCCATTGCCTGGTGCCTTGTCTTGGTTCCCTTTTAACGTACCTCCCAGGTAATCTGCCTGGAACCCGATAAAATGATTAAGTTGATAATGAACATTCGCACCGAAACCGAGTGTGGTCTGGGGATTCAAAAAGTCGTTTGAGCCACCTATAATTAAAGAGGGATTTAAAGCGCCGACATTTACGCCAACAGAGAAGTGTCTGAACGGTTTTTTTCCTGAGAAAAGTGGAATATTAGTAGAATCCTGCTTGGTTTGAGCGGATGCCGCGAAAAAAAAGCCAAGAAAGGCCAAAAGAAAAGCAAGCTTTTTGCTATTAGTGTTCGACATAATTGAGGGTTTTGACAGAGTAAAAAATAAATTAATTGCTGTAAAAGTAGAGAAAAATCAAACATTTGGAAAAAAACATTTGAACTTTCTAAACAATCACTGGTTTCAGAAGAAAAGAAAAATGTTTTTTAAAATTGGCTTTTTATTATTTTGTTTATGTTTTTCCGGCAAGAAAAATTCCAGCGATCGATAAAATCTAATTTTTTAAAAGTGATTTTGTTTGCGTAGCGTAGATCCTGAAAATTAAATAACAAATCAGTTTTTGTTACTGAATTTTATGATTAAACCAGCTTGGTATTTTTATGAATTGAACAAAATAGAAACTACTCGGGGAGATAAAGATGCGCCACAGGTTATAAATGTCATCCCACGACACCAGGGAATGTTAGCAGAAAATAACTGACAAAATGAGAGCTTAGAAAAGTTATAAACCCGAATAGTAATCGTATCCACGTTCAAACCAATAGTCGGGTGGGGGCGTATTGCTGAAAAATATTGATCCAATTCGCTTAATACTTTTAATGCCATATTTTACAGGTATTATCAGGCGCAAAGGATAGCCCTGGTTCAGCGGAAGTGGTTTCCCATTCATCTCGTAACAAAGCAAAGTTTGCGGATGCATAATGCTCGCCATGTCGATACCTACATAATATTCTTTGTCCGGAGTGATTAAACCTACGTAATTCATTTGCGTTTGTGCATCAAGTTTATACTTCTTCGCAAAGTCGCTGAACCTTGCTCCTGCCCAATGGGTAATCTGACTCCAGCCTTCAATACATTTAAAATCGAAAATCAGGTCCTGCTTTGGCAATGCTTTAATATCATCAAGGGTGAGCCACATCGTATCCCCTGGATTTCTAATTACCTGCAATTTCCAATTACGGTCTAAAGCGCTTTTTAATCCAATATCTCCATTTACCCGCACGTGTTTTACAGCTTCAGAAACAGGGTATGTTTTTGCAAGATGGTCGTTGTTCAAAGTTTTCGAAAAAACTTTTTCATTAGCACTTAATACTTTTCGCAGTGGAGCGGGCGCATCTTCTACATTCGGCTGGAGATGTATCCATTTCCAAATAAAAATAGCAGCAACAATCCCAATGACAAAAATCGTAAAAGCCAGAATTGTCTTATTGCGCAGCTTTTTTGAATCAATTAATATTTCCTCGTTGTTATTAGCCTGGTTTTGAGTTTTCATCTTCTTGATTTTTTTCTTCCTGCTTAGGAATAGCTGCTTTTTGTTCGTTCACTGCTTTATCTTCATTTGTTCTAATCGTTTCATGATTTTTTTTCGCTTTATTTTCATCCAAATCACCTGCAAATACAATAGCCGGAACCACTAATGTTTCATTTTTCTTTATCAAAAATAATCCTGTGACCATACTTTGAAAATTATTCCATCCGGAAAGGATCACTTGGATAATATGGACTAAAAAAAACAGCGTAAAAAGAAGAGTGAGCGTGAAATGCTCTATTCGTGCCCATTCATAGCCGCCGAATAGTGACGTTAGAGTGCGAAATTGAATTGGTTTATAAATAGAAAGGCCCGTTAACACAGACCCAAGGCCCATAAATATCACAACGGTATAAGCAATTCGTTGTGCCGCATTGTATTTTTTTTGTGGCGGCATAGTTTTAGTTAAGTGAAGATCATAGAGCACTACCGTCAATGATTGCTTAAAAGATTTTTTATTTGGAAAGATTAATCTCCATTCGCCGGAAAAAATGAGATACAATACATAGACGAATCCATTGATGGCAAACAACCACATAAAAACAAAGTGAATGCTCATTCCCTCCGCCAGCCTGAATGGGATGTGTAATGCCTTGTAAAAAGAATCAGGAAAAAATTTAAGAATGGTTTTATCGCCCCAACCGATCCTGTAAACATCGTTAGCCCAGTAGATAAGAAGGCCACTCCAAACCATGACAGCCAGTATAGGAAAATTGATCCAGTGAAACCACCTGATTGCCAGCGGGTGTTTTTTTATTACTTTTTTCATTTACGTATTAAATCTGCAATCTTGAATACATGTACGAAGAAAACATTCATAAAGTTCGGTAAAGTTTTGATATGGTGAGGTAGATAATTCCGAGAGTCTTTTACAAGAAAAAGATAAATAGTTTAACAAGAAAGCCGTTTCTGTCTGGACGCGCAGTAAAATTCCGAAAGATTTAAGAGAATCAATGTCCTATAAAACAGTTAAGAATCGTAAATTTGCAATCTAAATTTTAAAAAATAAAAGATATGTATCCAGAACAAATAGTAATTCCGATGAAAGAGGAATTAACTGAAAATGGCTTTAAGGATTTAGTAACGGCAGATGCAGTAGAAGATGCGTTAAAAGAAACAGGCACTACTTTGTTTGTTATAAATTCCGTTTGCGGATGCTCAGCAGGTACTGCTCGCCCAGGTACACTAATGGCCGTGGAAACCAGCCCTAAGAAACCAGATCATTTTGTGACTGCTTTTGCAGGTTTTGATTTTGATGCCGTGAATAAAATACGTGAGCACCTATTGCCTTACCCTCCATCTTCTCCGTCAATCGCTTTATTCAAAGATGGCAACCTGGTACATTTCCTTGAGAGGCATAATATAGAAGGCGCCTCTGCAGAAATGATCTCTAACAATCTTGCCGCAGCGTTTGAAGCTTATTGCTAGTAAAGACTTGAATAAAAACCTTCATTAATTTTGAAGGTTTTTATTTTTCAATTATTCCTCACGCAAAAAGGGTTAATCGATTTTTCCAGGACTAAAAGTTTATTATGTATCCCAATTTATACTATGTACTTAATGATTGGTTTGGATGGAAAATCAATGCATTCAAGATCTTTTACACGTTTGGAATTTTTGTAGCAATTGGATTTATCGTGTCGGCGTATTTTCTTACGAGCGAACTGAAGCGAAAGGAAAAGCAGGGTTTAATGCAGCCTCGTGAAGAAACCATCACTACGGGCAAGCCAGCTTCAATGTTTGAATTGTTACTTAATGGTATTGTAGGATTTATTTTCGGCTATAAATTAATTGGCGCTTTTATCGCAAGCCGCCAGCCCGGTTTAGATCTCCAGGAATATATATTTTCATCCCAGGGAAGTTGGTTAGGTGGCCTGGCGCTGGCCGCCGTGCTTGTGTATTTAAAATTCCGGGAAAAAAACAAACAAAAACTTGATAAACCCGAGAAAAGAACCATTAGGATATGGCCACATGACAGGGTGGGGGATATAGTGATTTTTGCCTTAGTTTTTGGTATCATTGGTGCTAAGATTTTTGATAATCTTGAGAATTGGGACAGGTTTATTCAGAATCCTATTGCTAACTTAATTGCGCCGAGTGGCCTTACCTTTTATGGTGGTCTTATCTTCGCGGCAACAGCTATCTGTATTTATGCGCGCAAAAAAGGAATTAAGCTTCTTCACCTGATAGATGCGGCTGCTCCTGCGTTAATGATTGCTTATGCTATTGGCCGCATGGGATGCCAAACCGCCGGAGATGGGGATTGGGGTATTTTTAACAGCGCCTATATAAGTGATGCTCCTGGTCACGTAGTGCCTGCAACGCCAGAGCAATTCCAGCAGAAATTAAAGGAGAACGAAACTTATTTTTTACACGGTAGCGTACAGGATGGTCCCGGTATTTATACAATGGTTACAGATCGCGTTGAAACATCCCTTGATAAAGTACCGCACAAAAGCTTCAGAGGCCCCAAATTTTTACCGACCTGGATGTTTGCTTTTACTTACCCGCATAACGTAAATGAAGATGGTATTTTACTGCCCAATTGTGAAGGAAAATATTGCCGTGCGTTGCCTCAGCCAGTTTTCCCTACACCTTTTTATGAAATCGTCACGTGTTTTCTTCTTTTCTTCTTCCTCTGGTCGATAAGGAAAAAAATAGAAGTGCCGGGTGTAATGTTTTGCGTTTATCTCATCGTAAATGGAATCGAAAGATTTTTGGTAGAAACCATTCGCGTAAACACAACCTATTCAATATTCGGGCTGCATCCTACGCAGGCCGAGCTTATATCTGCTACTTTTGTAATTCTAGGATCAGTAGGTATTTTCTATTTTAATAAAAGAGCAAAAAAGGAAGAATTGTCCATATGATTTGGGGGTGGTGGTCACGCCTGTTAGTAAACCGACAAAGAAGTTAGATTTCTATTTTTATTTTTTCTTTAAAACTTTTTTCGATAGCAACAGATAGTTGTTCTAGAAAATGATCACAAACGTCTAATGCGGTTGCGACGTCATAATCTGCTACATTCTCCAAAGGATGGCGTTCAGTTCCCTTCGCACATTTTACAAAAAGCATAATAACTGGAGCTACCTGTGATATAATAGCAGCGTCGTGGACGGCTCCGCTATCCAGGTAAATTACTTCAATGTTTTTTTCAGAAATAGAATTAGCAAGTAATTTTCGGAATTTTTTATTGCAAGCTACGGGGTCTGTTTCGTGAAGCAATTTCCATTCGAAATAAATATTTCTTTTATCGCAGTGTTTTTCGCACAGCGAGTAAATAAACTCATAAGCATCGGATAATAATTGCGCGTCTTCACTTCTTAGATCAAGCGTGCAATTTACGATGGCGGCTATGGTATTGCTTGCTGCTCCCTGAACTTCTAATTTCCCAACTGTAGCCAGTATTTTTCTCTTCTCTTTTGAGGCGAATTTCTCCACTCCTAAAATAAATTTTGCAGCGGCACAGAGCGCATCGCGGCGAAGATTCATCGGCACAGTTCCCGCGTGGCCGGTTTCTCCGGTAAAATTGATCTCTATTTTTTTTTGCCCGATGATATTATTCACAATGCCCACCGGAATATTTCTTTCAAATAAAGTGGGTCCCTGTTCAATATGGATTTCAAAATACCCAAGCCATTCTTCAGCGGGAATAGCGTCTTCTTTTAAGCGTGACGGATCATAATTCATAGACTGCAACACCTGCGACAATTGATTTCCGCGGTCATCCTCTACAATAAGAAATTTATTTTTAAAAGCTCCGGCTATCACTTTGCTTCCTAAATATCCGGTGTGGAACCGGATGCCCGATTCCTCTGCAAAAGCAATGATCTCAATGTGGAAGGGAAACGAAATGTTTCTTTCCCGGATATTTTCAATAATATCCAACCCCATTATAATTCCCAAAACGCCATCATATTTTCCGGCATTTACTGTAGTATCAAAATGAGAGCCTATCACAAATGTTTTTGCTTCCGGATTGGAGCTAGTTAGTTTTCCTCTTAAGTTCCCAATATTATCAATTCGTAAATCAAGGCCTGATTCCTGCATCCAGGAGGCGATCTTTTGGCCGCATTCTTTCCAGGCTTGTGAGCCAAACGTACGGCTAAGCCAGCGTGGGTCGTCGCTGTATAAGCTGATCTCGTCTATCCGTTGCTGTACTTTTGCTGCTCTTTCTGAATATACTTTCATAATTATAAAGTTCCGTTTAAAAATAGAACTAATATTTAAAATTACCAGTACACGAAGTAAACGATTTTTTTTGAAGTGAGATTCGGTAAAGCGCCAGAACAGCAAACGAAGAAATAATTAAATTTTTGATTTTTTCGTTCAAAAGGAGAATCTTTTTAATTTATTTGGTGATCTTGAAGATTTAATTTGAAAAAAATGTGATTTTATCAGCCGTGCTGCGAATCATATACTAACGAACAACAAACAAGATGCTCCAGCAGGAAAATCATAAAAAATTATTGGAACTCATCAGGTGTAATGAGGGCATTATTTTTAACATATGCAATTCATACTGCAATAATAAAACCGACCGTGAAGATCTTGCGCAGGAGATTGTTTACCAATTGCTGAAGTCATATCGTTCTTTTAATGATTCTTATAAATTCTCTACCTGGATGTATCGGGTGGCATTGAATGTGGCCATTTCTTTTTATAGAAAAAATAAAAAAGAGAATAAAATAGAATTGGCAGAAGATCAGCATGGAAGTCATGATGAGATGAATGGTCATGCATTTGAACTGGAGCAGAATCTTGTGAGGCTGCGCGGGTTTATAAATGAGTTGAAAGAACTAGATAAGGCACTAATGATCCTTTACCTGGAATCTAAAAGTTATAACGAGATAGCCGAAATAATGGGCATCACCGAAACCAATGTAGCTACGAAAATCAGCAGAATCAAAGAAGCGCTCAGAAAAAATTTTTCAAACCTCAATAAATAAGAATTATGAACGACTTAGAAATCGAAGACCTTTTGAAATCTTATAATCATCAACTGGAGCAGTCAAAAATATTGAATTTGCAATCCTGGGCGTTGAACCTTCAGTGTTTTGAAACACTGCAGCGGCAGAAAGCAAAATTGAAACTTGGATCCCTGGCAAATTTTAAAATTTTTGCCGTATGCCTCGGTATTCTTTGGATTCTGTTTTTAGGAAACCTGTTTTTTTATTCTCTAAAAATACCAAACATTTTTTTCCTGGTTTCGTGCGGGGCAATCATGTTGTTTACATCGTCAGCAATCATTGTTTATCTATATCACGTCGCCCTTCTCAAGGGTATTGACAACAGTGGAAATGTGATAAAAACGCAAGAGACGATAGCTCATTTACAATTGTCAACGTTGAAGATTACGAGAATCTTGTTTCTTCAAACTCCATTCTATTGCACCTTTTGGTGGAGTGTGACAATGATTATGGACAGCCCCGTTTATTTTTGGCTGATTTCATTTCCTATGGCAGTCCTTTTTACGGTTGGCTCGCTCTGGTTGTATAAAAATATTTCAATAAAGAATGCGCATAAAAAATGGTTCAAAATATTATTTAATTCTCCTGAATGGAAATCCTTGGTAAAAGCAAATGCCTTCCTTGAAGAAATAGGTTCTTTTGAAAAGGGAATTTGATCTGACAAAATAAGAATCAGGCCTTTTTGTTGATCTACTGGGTTTCTCTCATTTTCCAAAGTCCAACTCAACTTTTTTTAGCAAAAAGAAAACAATTTATTGTGAGAAATGTTCTTTTTCAATGCAACGAAAGGATATTTTTGCCTGTCAATGAAATTATGAGTTTGAAACCGGTACTTATTGTTTTTGTTTTTCTATTTAACTGCCTGGAAGCAAAGCCACAAACATGTACTACAAAAGGGCAAACGCCAGAAACCGCTTTCCCTGTATGCGGCACTTCTACTTTTGAGCAAAGCATGGTTCCGCTTTGTAATTCTAATGCTTTGTATGTGCCCGGCTGTTCGGGAACTGGAGCAGCAGACTATGCAAATAAAAATCCGTTTTGGTATAAATTTACATGCTATACATCGGGTACTTTGGGCTTTGTAATTACGCCTAAAGACCTCACGGATGATTATGACTGGCAACTTTATGATGTAACCGGCCATAACCCGCGAGACGTTTACACAAATGACTATATTGTTGTGACAGGGAACTGGGCCG
>DATCFI010000088.1:0-5341 GCA_036509585.1 Hanamia sp.
AGGCTTGATATCGAATCAGCGACTTTATCGCTGGCGCTTTGCAAAAAAATCCGTAAACTTTATCCCGATTGGAAATACATGGCTGATGGAGAAGGAGGTGATGAAAACCTGAAAGATTATCCAATTGAAGAAAATACAGAATTAACGATAAGAAGTGTGTTGAACAATACGATGCTTTACCAGGAAGGCTGGGGCGTTGATAAAATAAAACATTCTCTTACATACACAGGCGGACAAAGCCGTGGCCACGTGCGTTCTTATGCGCCGCAAAGAATGATGGGATTTAAAGATTTTAGCCCTTATTCATTGCCCAATGTAATCGAAGTGGCAGAAGGAATTCCCTTCATTGCATTGACAGATTGGAACGAAGAAGAATTGTACGCACTCAAAGGAGAAATTGTAAAACGAGGCGTCAAGACTATCACCGGTTTCGACATGCCTGTTTTTGAAAAACGCAGGTTTCAAAAAGGGGTGGCTGATGAAAATACATTTCACGAAATGTTTGCCGCAAACGAGATGGAATACCGCCTTTATTTCAATTCACTCTATGCCTGATACAGATGATATTGTAAGGCTTCGCCCGGAACGCAACCAGGTAAATCCGGAAATTCCTTATCATTTTATGCAGGAAGAAGAACCGGACGAAAATGGAAATGTGCAAAAAATAAACACCATTTTTCTTACCGGAAAAGAGTGTTCATTTAAGTGTTTGATGTGTGACCTTTGGAAGAACACACTTACTTATGCTACACCGCCCGGCGCCATTTTAAAGCAGATAGATTATGCCTTAGCGCGACTTCCAAAAGCGGATGTCATTAAATTATATAACAGCAGTAATTTTTTCGATACCAAAGCAATTCCTTTGTCGGATTATCAGGGAATCATTGAACGGCTACGGCCTTTTAAAAAAGTTATTGTAGAAAATCACCCAAATCTTTGCGGGCAATCGTGTGTTGATTTCAATGAACAATTAAACGGAAAACTTGAAATAGCCATGGGGCTTGAAACCATTCATCCTGATGTATGGCCTAAACTCAATAAGAAGCTTACTCCGGAAGATTTTAAAAAAGCAACTGCTTTTTTGCAAAAAAATAAAATACAAACACGGGCCTTCGTTCTTTTAAATCCGCCTTTTCTTAGGGATGAAAAAGAGAATATCGAATGGGCATTTAAAACCGTGAAGTTTGCTTTTGAATGTGGTGTCGGCACTTGTTCCATCATTCCTACTCGTTCGGGAAATGGGATTATGGACATGTTGGAAAAAAGCGGTGAATATGTTCCGCCAACATTGAATGCATTGGAAGAAGTGTTTGAAAGGTCACTTGCATTGCTACAGGAGAAAGTTTTTGCAGACACGTGGGATATTGGATTTTTGTCCGATTGTGCTGAATGTTTTGAAGCAAGAAAACTTCGTTTGGAAAAAATGAATCTGACTCAAAAATTTGTGGAAAAAATAAAATGCAAATGCGTTCCATCATGAATAAAAACAGCAGTAATCATTATGATGTATTGATAGCGGGCTCCGGTTTTGCCGGTTCCCTGACTGCTTTACTATTACAGAAATCCGGCTTAAAAGTTTGTTTACTGGAAAAAGGAAAGCATCCACGCTTTGCCATCGGCGAATCTTCCACCCCGGTCGCAGATATGATATTAAGAAAGCTTTCTTCAAAATATGATTTGCCATGGTTGTACGATTTTTCAAGATATGGAAGCTGGCAAAAATCCCACCCTGAAATTGTATGCGGCATCAAAAGAGGGTTTAGTTTTTTTAAACATTACCCAGGCGAAGATTTTTCCACTGATGAAAATCATAAAAATGAATTGCTGGTTGCTGCCAGTTCCAGCGATTTGGAATCAGACACCAATTGGCTCCGTAGCGATTTTGATGCTTTCTTAGTGACCAAAGTAAAAGAGAGTGGGATAGATTATTTTGAGCTCACTGAAATTACAAAAGCAAAAAGAAATATAGCATGGGAATTTCAAATTAAATGCTTGGATAAAACCGATACGATTCATGCAACTTTTTTTATTGATGCCACAGGAAGTGGTGCTTTGGCGGAAAAGTTATTGGGAGTTGAATCTTCTGCAAACGATTTTCTCACCAATTCTTTTTCTGTTTTTTCTCATTTTAATCATGTGCCTCACTGGACCCAAATATTGAACGAAAGAAAAATTCCGGTTGATGATTTTCCTTACAATCCGGATTGGTCTGCTTTGCATCACATACTGGACGAAGGTTGGTTGTGGATGCTACGATTTAATGATGAGCGTACAAGTGTAGGTTTTGTCCTGAACGGTGAAGAAGAGCTTTATAAAGATGTATCAACAGAAGAAATCTGGCATGCTATGTCGGAAAAGTATCCGTCAATAAAACGTATTTTAAAAGATGTCAAATTACATCTCGAACCAGGAAAAATAATGAAAACCGGAAGGCTCCAAAGAAAAATGAAAAATAGTTTTGGTGAAGGATGGGCAGCGCTTCCCAACACCGTTGGATTTGTTGACCCGCTGTTCAGTTCCGGTATTGCTCATTCTCTTTCCGGCATTGAAAGCCTGGTTGATATTATTAAAGAACATTGGGGCAAGGATGAATTACTTTACAATAACTTAAAAGAATACGAGCACAAGATTTTTGAGGAAATAAAATTAATAGATTGCCTCATCGCGGGCTGCTATAAAACGATGCCTTACTTCGAACTTTTCAATGCATGGTCAATCCTATATTTTGCCGCAACAATTGCGCATGAAACACGAAGATTAAAAAATCAACCGCCTGGTTATTTTTTGAATGCCGACGATTCACGAATCAATAAAATGGTTTACGATTCATATCAGGATTTGATGAAAATCGTTTCCGCTAAAATTCCTTCAAAAGATGAAATCAAAACTTTTACAACACTCATAAAAGAACGAATCGAACCATTCAACAGCGCAGGGCTTATGGATGCATCTTGTAAAAATATGTATCGGCATACAGTTGCTATGATATAAATTACAAAGGAGAATTTTTTGGCGTTCCTTTTTCCGTTTCCTCTGAGTGTTTTTCACTTTGACTTCAATGTAAATTTCAAAAAGTGTCGCCAGCGGCGACACAAATAGAAAAACATCAATACCAGGGTGTGGCAGAAAAAACGAATCAAAGAAGAAGAATTTTTTTTAGGAAGAAGAAGGATTAAAATTTTATCTTTTTCAAGTGTCGTTGCACCTCTCTTTCTACCTGGTCAAAACCAGGTAAGTCTTTTATTTGTTCACTCATAGAACTTTTCCAACGTCCCTTATATTGTGGTAGTCGCTCAACTAATTTCTTCGGAAATTCTGATGAATTCAAATTTTTACTTGTACACTTTTTTTGAAATTCATTAGTGTAAAAATCAGCATCCATTTTGTGTATCTCCAGTAAATATCAGATATCGTAAAAATCTCTTGCTTGCATTCGCTGCATTACTGAACGCATTTTTTCTACTAAAACTTCTTCAAGAGAGTAACACAACAATTTGTATTCATCCAAATCTGTATAGCTTTCAAATACAGGATTGATTACAGGTGCAAATTCCAATGTTTCACTTCTGGAAATATCAACCTTTACTCTTTTGTTAGCCCGTTGCCCACCAAGAGGACCAATATAACTGATATAAAAATTAATGCCGCCATCTTCGTGTTCATTATTATCAATGATTTCAAGTGGGATATTGGCTTCTTCACGAACGTACTCAAATGTTTCTTTAAACCAGACAAATATTTGCTCATTGGGTATTTCGTTGTTAAGCAATGTAAAATCAAGGTCTTCCGAAAAACGGTAATCTTCAAAATAGATTTTCTTTAAAACTGTCCCACCTTTGAACACAATAGATTTAGAAAGTTGCTCATGTTGGGCAACGCCTTTCAATATCCATGAAAGCACATAGTCCTTTTCTATCTGCTGGTCACGAACACCAACTTCTCTGGCCTTTTGCTGTATCTCTCCAGGTTTAATCATGTATAAATGGCCGATTTAATTGTTTCTGTTTCTAAATTTTGTTGAATGCTCCATCTGCTAATCCGTTTACCTGTTTTTGGTAATTCTGTATCCAAGACAACATAAGAATTGGTTTTCAGTTTTTGCAATTCATCAATGATGTTGTTGTTAAATTCAAGTGTTTCCAAGAGAAACCCCAATCGTTTTATTACGGCTTGTGAATTGAATTTTTTTGCATATTCAAGTAATGTATCAAACTTGATTTTATCTTTTGAAACGTAAATTGCTCTTGCTACTTCAACAATTCCGCCTGCATAATCAGGTTTGAAAAGACAGTCTATAAAAGTTTTCTCTAAGTCTGAGCAAAGAACTTTATTAAAATTATCTATCCAAATTTTTTTTGCTCCAAAAAAATGTTTTTCGTTGTGATAAATAAACTGAAAAGGAACATTCTTGATTCTAATTTCGGAAGGCCTTATTTGTTTTGAAACAACTATTTGTTCTTTTAAGGAAGGCTGGGTTATAAGGTTATGAATTTGCAAAGCAGAGTAGTAGCCAATATAATGTTGAGCATCTTTTACCAAATACGCTGCTATTAAATGCCAGTCAGGCATAAATGATTCTGCATTTTGTTCATAAGGAATAATGCAATAAACAGCTTCTTTCAATCGCATCAAAAGTCCTCGCTTGGTCATGTCACTTAGTAACTCCCGAAGGGTACTTTCTTTAGATTCTGGTAATGCCTTGGAAGCCTCATTATAATCAAAGCAAGCCTTGTTCTGTCCATTGAAGTAGGATAGAAGCTTATTTGACTGTGTTGAAATATACTTATGCTTCATAGTTAATATGTCAGGATAAACCTGACTACAATGATACGAAAGATAAATTAAATTTATAGACCTTGAAGCCATATAAGTTACTCTTTATAATCTAATTGTCAGGATAAACCTGACTATTATGATACGAAACATAAGTTATTGGGTGCCAAAAGCTCAATTTGTGCCGCCCTGTTGAGTGATGGTTTTTTGCTGAGGTTTCCAACAAAAGCTGATAGATATTAGTCAGCCGGGTGGTGCGTGGACATGAGGCGTTGGCATTTTTAGCTCTTTGCAAGGTTGGCTTTGTGTCGGGGGTTTGTGTGGCTTGCAATCTGCTATATTTTGCTGCTGCGATTGCTCATGAAACACGAAGATTAAAAAATCAACCGCCTGGTTATTTTTTGAATGCCGACGATTCACGAATCAATAAAATGGTTCACGATTCATATCAGGATTTGATGAAAATCGTTTCTGCTAAAATTCCTTCAAAAGATGAAATCAAAACTTTTACAACACTCATAAAAGAACGAATCGAACCATTCAACAGCGCAGGGCTTATGGATGCATC
>DATCFI010000089.1:0-4930 GCA_036509585.1 Hanamia sp.
TGCACGTTTTTCTTATATGTATGCATTGCTCACTGTTTGTTAAACAAGTTATTGCTAATGTAAATTTTAATTATCCATGAAGAAAGAAGATGTTCCGCAGGATTTGAGTTCACTTGGCAAGATGAGCAAAGAAGTTTGTTACGCTACGGACAATTCCGGGAAATATGTTACTAAACTAAGTAAGGGATGGGATATTAAAATTACCGCTCTTGACGCTACCTGGCAGGATATTGAAGAGCGCATAGCTGCTGCCCATGAAAAAGTATTACATAAGGAAACCAGCCCATTACTTTTTTTTATGGAAAGGGGATTGATGGATATTGGTATTTTAGCCAGTTATACAGGTTTTTGGAAATGGCAAATCAAAAGGCACCTGAAACCAGGAGTATTTAAAAATTTACCTGATAAAAAGCTCAGACGCTATGCAGAAGTTTTTAATGTGAGTGTTGATGATTTTAAAAACATGAATGTACATGAAGATTAATTTTGAACACTTACAGTCTGCACATTGTGAGAATGGAGTTACCCAAAGTTTATTGAAAAACATAGGTGTTCATCAAATAACTGAACCATTGGCTTTTGGCATAGGCTCGGGTTTGTTCTTTGTGTATATTCCCTTGCTAAAAATAAATAATGGGCCTGTTATTGCCTTCCGTACCTTACCAGGCCATATATTTAAAAGGACCTGCCAGGAATTAGGTATCCAGGTTGTTCGCAAAAAATTCACTTCAAAAGAACAGGCAGAAACATTTTTAAATGAATGCCTTGCTTCCGGCCACCCTGTGGGCTGCCAGGTGGGAGTTTATTATCTTCCCTATTTCCCAAAAGAGTATCGATTTCATTTTAACGCTCATAATATAATTGTTTATGGGCACGAGGAAGATAAATACCTGGTTAGCGATCCTGTAATGGAAAATGTGGCAACTTTAAGTAGTTATGAACTGGAACGGGTGCGTTTCACGAAAGGCCTGCTAGCGCCTAAAGGCCAAATATATTACCCAAAAGCTCGTGCGATTGTGACGGAGGTACAAATAAAAAAAGCGATAAGAAGTGGTATTAAAAAAAACGCCAACAATATGTTACAGATTCCTGTGCCCATAGTTGGGGTAAAAGGGATAAGATATACTGGTAATAGAATAAAAAAATGGCGGGATAGTCTTGGCTTAAAACAAGCTGGTTTGTATCTGGCACAACTGGTGCGTATGCAGGAAGAAATAGGAACAGGAGGAGGCGGATTTCGTTATATTTACGGGGCATTTTTACAGGAAGCACATGCTTACCATCCTATTGATACGTTATTGGAAATCTCGAAAATGTTCACCCTATCCGGGGATCTTTGGCGCACTGCTGCTGTTCAGGCTTCCGGTATTTATAAGGGCCGTATTGGCAGCCAGGAAGATTTTAATGTAATGGGTGATTATTTGTTGGAAATAGCAGAAATTGAACGAAAGGCATTCTTAGCGTTATCCAAAATTAAGTGGCGAACATGAAAACATTAGCAGTAAACGTACAAAATCTTGCATTTTGTTATCCTGGACAATCAACCTCAATCTTCTCCAATTTCAATTTGGAAATAGCGGAAGGAGAGAGATTTGGCTTGTTGGGGCCAAATGGCTCGGGTAAAACAACGCTGATAAACCTAATTACCGGTGTATTATCTTTTAGAGATGGAAGCATTAAATTATTGGGAAAGGAAATAAAAAAACGCGACAAGTCAATCAATAAACTTTTCGGGTATGTTCCCCAGGATTTATCTTATTACCAGGAACTGAGTCCGGCAGAAAATCTGGAATTTTTTGGGGCTTGGTCTGGCCTGACTACGCGAGAGATCAAGACCAGATCAAAAGAATTATTTGGCATACTTGGTTTGACAGAAGTAAGGAACATGCCAATACAACGGTTTTCGGGCGGAATGAAACGGAAGGTAAACCTGGCCATAGGTGTAATACACAATCCAAAAATATTGTTCCTGGACGAACCAACTGTTGGTGTAGATGTACAAACCAGGGTTGCAATAATTAATTACCTCAAAGAACTGAATAAAAATGGAACCACGTTGATATATACTTCGCATCAATTAAGTGAGGCAGAAGGTTTGTGCGAGAAAATTGCTTTAATAGATAAAGGAAAGATCATCGCCCATAATGACCTCGATATTTTACTCTTAGAGAATGAGCAGGAAGGCCTGGAAGGTTTATTTTTAAATTTAACAGGAAAAATCAGAGGAGTTCATGATGTTTAAACTTTGGTCCACTATCATAAAAGACATTCGTATTCTAACCCGTGATAAGATAGGGATAGCGTTAATGTTTGGAATGCCAATTTTACTGGTAATTATTGTTACCACTATCCAAAACAGTACTTTCCAGTTAATAAATAAAAACAAAATATCTCTTTTAATATGCAACCGTGATACTGGAAAAATAAGTAAGGAATTTATAGAGGCTGTTGATAAAATAAACATGTTTAGACTTATCCAGGTTTCAAAAGATGAAAATGAAAAGATGATTACCGACAGGATGCATACCAAGGATGCACTTTTGGCGATGGTAATTCCTCCGGATTTTTCTGAAAAAATTAATACCAGGGCAAACGCAGTTGCAGGCAAAGCATTGAACGCATTTAGCCTGGCGGGAGATACGATTAATACAAATGCAGACAATACAGGCTCTGTTACTTTATATTACCAGCCTGTTTTGCAGGGATCTATACAGCAATCTATTCATGGGGCGATATTTGGTGCTTTGCAGTTGGTAGAAAGTAAGCAGATATTAAGAACTCTGTACTTTTCTATTAATGAAATCCCATTACCACCAAAATTGGAAAATGAGTTGCTGAATAATAAGACATCTATCAATGAAGTGCCGGTTTCCCTCGACCAAAATAGAAGCATACCGAATGCTTCCCAGCACAATGTTCCGGCGTGGACGATATTCGCTATGTTTTTTGTAGTGATATCACTTGGCGGTAGTATTGTTCGCGAAAAGCTTAGCGGTAGTTTTACAAGATTAAAAACTTTACCAACTAACTATTTTGTTGCTCTGTTGTCAAAACAACTCACGTATTTATTGGTTACCATGGTACAGGCAGTTGTAATTTTTTCAATAGGGATATTGTTGTTTCCGTACTTAGGTTTGCCTGCACTCAACCTTCCTGATGATATATTGGGTTTGATTCTTGTCTCATTAATCTGCGGATGGTGTGCAGTTAGTTATGCTATTTGTATCGGGGTATTTGCTCAAACACAGGAGCAGGCCAATGGTTTCGGTGCTGTATCTATTGTAATACTGGCAGCTATCGGTGGGCTGATGGTACCCAGTTTTGCTATGCCTGAGTCGTTTAAAACTGTAATGAAATTATCTCCCCTTCATTGGTGCCTGGAAGCTTATTATGGTTTGTTTCTGGAAGGCGGCAAATTGAAAGATGTTTTGGTAAATGTTATACCTTTATTACTAATAAGCTTTTTTATACAAGGAATTATATTTTTAGGACTGAAAGTAAAAAATCTTATTTAAGTAAATATACAAATATGGAAATTCAAGAATTAAAGCAAGAATTAAAAAAACAAATTATAGAGTTCCTCAATTTGACCCCTTTGACTCCCGAAGAGATTAATGATGAGGAGCCTTTATTTGGTGACGGCTTAGGCTTGGATTCCATTGATTCACTTGAATTGATTGTCTTACTCAAAAAGGAATATGGAATAACCATCCTGGACCCTAAAGAGGGCAGGAAAATACTATTGAATATAAATACTATGATAGATTACATAGTACAATACAGAACGAAATAAAAAGTCATCTACGTCGCTAAAAAGGTACCCTTGAATTTAAAACAAATTTCTTTTAGGGCTATAATGCTGGCCGTGACTTTAATTTGATTGTATTCTCCAGGTGTATAAGTTATCGCCAGTTGAAGTGGGTTATCTACCGCCGGATCTATTAAACGAAGAAACTTAATTTGATCAGCCTTTGTTAGCATTAGTGGTTTAGTAATGGTCTTTTCTAAAACTTCTTTTACCATTTGCAGCATACATACGCCTGGTAATACCGGATGACCGGGGAAGTGCCCTATAAATATTTCATTGTTTTTATCAAGTTCCAGTGTAGCGTGAATAGTAAACTCCTGGTGATCTGATAATGTGATTTTAAAAAGTTTATCTTTTAGCATACTTCAGTGCAGTTAGCAGGCCGAAACCAGCATTAATGAATGATACTTGTTCAGGTAATGGTTATATATAAGTACTTTATTTGGATTTATTTTTTTTACTCTTATTTCCTTTACCGCGAGCGGAACTTCCTCTCTTTTTATCATATTCGTTGCCAGCCATAATGCAAATGCTGAAGAGGTAGGATACTCTCCGCACAAATGTTTATAATGACCCAGTGCGATATTTCTGAAGATGGATTGGTTTAATTGGTTGTACACTTTATCGTTTCTCAGGTCGCCGTTTTTACCGGTAATTACCATATCAATATCATCAATTCGAAGATCATGTAGCGCCAGGAAAGTGATTATTTTTGATTCAATCTCAGCAGTATCAACCGGTTTGTAAAAAGTTTGCATTCCAATAAGTTCGGCCAGGTTATCTGCTGATGTCCGATCAGTTAATAACAAAAACACAGCACCTTCACCGCCGATGGTTCCATTTGAACTCGTTTCAAAAAGAGACAAATTTGAAACCGGCCATCTTTTATATAATCCTAATCTGGTTAAAATGGTAAAACTGGCATCCGTCATTTCATCAATACCACCAACCAGGATATTATCAGCTTCTTTTTCTCTTAAAAGCATCAAAGCATCAAATAACGCACTTTCAAATGAGATACCCTTATGCACGAAAGTATTGTTGTATTTGTGACATTTAAGTATTAAGGCAATTTGAGCCGCAACTGTATTGTGGGTTGAATGTATAAAAGCAGTTGGCGGA
>DATCFI010000090.1:0-7042 GCA_036509585.1 Hanamia sp.
GCAACCCGGACTGTTTGCCCACTGGAGTGTATGCCCGGCTTACTAATTGAAAACATCATCTTGAAAAGCCGTATGAATCGAGAGGTTCACGTACGGTTTTGTGAGGAGCAGGGGGTGAAAGTCCCCTTGCTTACTCGACTAATAGGCATTCCGGCGATTACAAGGTGAGAGAATTTAGTTGTTGGAAACAATTTTTATGCATGGCTTTCGGGCAGTTGACCCATAGAGAAAGTATTACCGATACTATGATGTGCATAAACGCTATAGCCAATAAGAGCTATCATCTGGGCTTTGGCAAAGGGGTTGCTATAAGTACAATAACCAGGGCTAACGAAAATAGATCTTACAAGATTTATGAGGAACATGCTATGTTGCTTATTAAAGAAGCAAAACGGTTATACATAGACGATAATAAGTTAGAAATAGAACTTAAAGAGAATGTATTTGCCATAGACGAAACTACCATTGACCTATGTTTATCTACATTTTTTTGGGCTACGTTTCATACAACAAAGGCAGGAATAAAACTTCATACGCAAATAGATTTGAAAACTGCTATTCCTGAATTTATATTATTTTCAAATGCTTCTGTTCACGATGTCAATGCGCTGGACTTCATTTCATTTGAAGCAAATAGTTTTTATATTATGGACAAAGGATACGTAGATTACAAGCGGCTTTACAGAATTCATCTATGCAATGCTTTTTTTGTTACCAGAGCAAAAGATAACATGAATTACAGGCGGCTTTACTCACATCCAAAGGACATAAAAAAAGGTGTTATCTATGATCAAACCATCATGTTAAACAATCATTATGCTTCTAAGAACTATCCTGAAAAATTGCGCATCATAAAATTTAAAGATGATCTATCAGGACTAACACTAATATTCCTAACCAACAACTTTCATCTTAAAGCAACAGATATAGCCTTACTCTATAAAGCCCGTTGGGATATTGAGATGTTTTTCAAATGGATCAAGCAACACCTCAAGATAAAATCCTTTTGGGGACAGAGTGAGAATGCAGTGAAAACTCAAGTATGGATTGCAATCTCGGTATATGTTTTAGTAGCCATCGCAAAAAAGAAATTTATGCTCAATCAAACCCTTTACGAAATTTTACAAATTTTAAGCATCTCTTTATTTGAAAGAATGCCCATAAATCAACTGTTTCAGGAGAATCAATTACGATATTTCAAAGAACAAGACGATAACCAATTGACACTGTTCGATTTATAACGCAACGCTAATGATTTTACAATTAAAATAATTATTATAAAAACATATAATGGGAACCAGCTCATTTTACCGCTTGCAAACCACATGACGCTGTCAAAAAATGAGTTGTGGTTACTGTTAATGAATAGCAAAAGATTTTTATCAAGTTTTTTTATTTGTTCAAACATTCCACAATTATTGAATTAGTCTATTAAAATCCAGTCATTTTAAAGCTATCTTTTAAAAGGAATTTTAAATAAGGATTTAAAATTTACATTATTCTCTTTCTCCATGTGTGTATCCACGCCAAATACCAGTTCTTCTGCCGGTATTTTTTTAAGAGTGCCAAACAATCTGTCCCAAATGCTTAATACATCACCATAATTACTATCCGTATAAGGTTTTTTATAATGATGATGCACCTGGTGAAGATTGGGTGTGATAAAAACAAACCCGATAATGTTATCAAGATTTTCCGGTAAACGATAATTAATATGTGCAAATAAAGTGGTAAACACCTGGATAACCTGTCTTAAAATCAATGCCCAAAAGACTGCACCGCTGAGGAAAACCCAAAGCAATGTAAATGATAGCCTGATAATATTTTCTCCGGGATGCTCCCTTAAAGTTGTAGATATGTCAACCGTATTATCAGAGTGGTGAACCAGATGAAATCTCCAAAGCGTAGAAACTTTATGCATTATGACATGATAAATATATTCGCCAAAATCAAGTAAAATAAAGTTTGACAGAAAAAGAAGTATCGGGCTTTTATCAATGTGGAAATAATATAGCAGCCCAAAATGGTGCATTGATGTCCATTTAATAACTTCTACGAACGCTACTCCTAAAATTAACTGACCTGGAAAATTGGTAAAAATAAAAGGTGCATTTACGAAAGCGTGTTTCCATTTTTTATATGTAAAGAATACGCCGTATATATTTTCAATATTCCAGCTAATGAAAAACAGGCTTATAAATAATACCAATTGTATCAAGTCACTGTGAGAAGAAATGTAAACCTGAAATGGTTGATTCATTTGGTTGTAGTTAAATAATTCGGTGCTAATATTTTTCTAAACAAAAGGTCTTTTCCCCAATAATTGAAAGCCCCAATAGCTTCGTACTTTTAATAGTCCGTTTTTTGTAAAGCATGCCGTTGCGTTCCAGTCTTTGCCGTTGTGAGGATCGTATATTTTCCCCTGTTCCCAGTCATTATTTTCTTTATTATAAATAAGGCCGTTCATAACTACTAAGCCAATAATTTTTCTTTTCCGCATGGATTCATCAGGGCTCCTAAAGTCGCACCTGGTATTCATAGGCCTGCATTTATCATCACTGTCATCTATCGGAATCACTTTTGCATTATAGTTTTCGTCTGCTTTAAATATTTCAAATTCAGGATTATTTTCAGCGCTCATCCAGCGGCCAATGATTTGATCAGGATTATTTTGAGAAGCTGCTTTTAGTACAGTTGTTAACGTTAGTATCGAAATAAGAATATAAATTTTTTCATAAAAGAATAATTAGAATACCAAAGCGATCCCCAAGTAAATACCATCCCTTCTTGCATAAGGGTTATTCAAATAATTCAGCCTTCTGTAATATTCAACAGATAGTATGTGAAAAATATTTTCTATTCCTGCACTTGCTTCCATAAAAGGCCCATTGCTCAAAAGATTGAAATTGGAATTTTTATTGTAATCCTGGTTTGCTTTGCTCATATCGCCCCAATACGCATTGAAAGAAAACCGTTCACGCCAACCCCACTTTCGCAACAAGGGAATTTTATCAAATAATACACCACCGAGGTAAAATCTTGTATGCAGGCTTACATATCGGTCTGCGGCAAACTCAAAAGGAGCCATAGTATTGAACTGGTATTTACTGGCGACATAATATTCGTTTCCGGTAGGTATATCCAGCAACAGGTATGGCAACGTGCCAAATACTTGTCCCGCTGCGATTTTATAATAAAGAAAACTCTTTGGTGGCAGGCGCAACCGCTGCTCTATACTTATGTCTATTGAGTGAAAGTCAAACAGCGCTTTTCCATATTCAAAACTATATGTATAGTTGGCTATAATGATTGGGGAAAAGGAACCTAAGCGAATATTATCATAATTAAGAATTTTTGTACGCTCTTTATGCGCATACCGAATACCAATAGTGGCTGATGTAACCGGTAATATTTTTGCAAAAACGCTGTCATAAGGCTTATCAAGCACGGGATTAATAGGCCTGTATTGAAAATTAAAAACAGGGTCAATTTGCTTGTAACTGACAACGGCTTTGGCAGAAAAATTTTGAGAAATATATTGTTCGTGTTTCAACATTCCCTGCTTAACATACATTCTTGAATAAGGAATCTTTTTTCTAAGAAGTGAATTAATTAGATTGTCATCATCCAATTCATCATCATTGTCTGCTATAAAATCATAATCGCTTCCATAATTAAGTGTGGTTTTAGTCCACTTAGCGTCATTCCAGACATATTTAATGCCCAACATTCCTCTTAGTTTTTGATCTTTAGTGCCATAGGCCCCATAACCAAAGAGATCTATTTTTTTACTTATTCCCGGCATCGTCCAAAAGCCAAGCCTGATGCGCCAGCCTTCTAAAGAGTTGCTGCTTAAAAAAGAACGGGAAGGACCAATGCGAAGCAGGGTGCCAAAGTCCCAATAACCCGTTCCGGCAAATGCCACCAATTTTATATCTCTTTGAAAACGTCCGTTATGTTTCAAAGAGTCAACCATTTTATAAATATTCTTTTCATGCAGAGTAAGCGAATCCGGGCGATTATTTTTCCAGAAGAACTCTGATTTGTTCCAATTCGTGGTTTGTTCTTTTTTGATAAGTTGCATTACAATCGACCCGGGATCTTCAATGTTTAATTTTATTTTATCTGTTACGGTTGTATTTTTAATTATAAACTGCATGCTGTTTTTTGCTTTCGAATCCGGCAGCCCCAATAGAGCAAGGCCACTCTCAAACTTTACTACTGAGGTGTATTTATATGGCATATATACCATTTTGTCTGAAGTGCTGTCAATGACCTGAGTGTAATCTTCACTATACAAAATATTTTTTACAAAATTGATGTTGGCGGTTTTATTCAGGCTCATCTCTACAGATTCGATGGCAAAATTGCTTTTATTGATCCATAAAACTCCGCTGAAAGCTCTTTCATAATCACGTAATGGCACAAAACGAATTTGAACAATCGTATCGCCTGATTCAACAGTAGTATCTCCCTGAAAATATTTATAGTAACTAAAAGCATTGCTATTAAGGGGGCTTACATAAGTTTGGTCAAAAATCGGTATCCAATCATCATACACATTAAATTGAAAATAAAATTTAATAAACCTGCTCAACACTTCATCAGTTTTTAGTCCCAGGTTTTTTTTTGCAATAATATTTTCCCTGTCAATATTTGGAGAAACGGAATGGTAACTATTGGCAAGCCTTTCTTCAAAATAAATGGGAAGTTCTTTTTCTTGTATCGCATCGCTATCCAGGCCGGCATAAGTTTTTAACATTAAACTTTTTAAACCGCTGCCTTTCGCTTTCTGATAATCTATTTTATCTATATCCATTTCGTTGCGGGTAAATCTTTGATAACTATAACTGCGAAAACGTGAAGGGTTATTATCGTTTTTGTGATCTATGACTTTTTCCATAAATGATTTGCCTTGTTTTTTAAATCCTCCTATAACCACTGCCTTTAAAACATCCACTCTATTTTTCATACCTACAGCAAGGTTAATGGTTTGGCCCTTCTTTAGCCCAATTGAGAAAGTCTCAAATCCAACGCTTGACACTTCCAGGCTATCGTACCATTTGGCGGTGATTATTCTGAATGAACCATCCAACTTTGACAAAGTACTGTAGCCACTTCCTTTTAAATGCACCGTAGCGTTCGGAATTGGCCTGCTGTTATTTGCCTCTGTTACCTTGCCAGAAAATAAATATCCATTTTGGGCATTGGAAATGGTTGTAAAAAATACTGAAATTATCGTTAGGCTAATTCTAAATCTAAGGGTGGATTTGTTCATATTATTATTTAAACACCAAACTTTATTTGGGGAAAATGCGATAACTTCTATTTGCTTTATATTATAATAAGTGGTACCATTTAGTCAAATAGTTGGGTTAAAATCAATTTTAAATAGAATATTCGTATATTACTCAATAAAAACGGAATTCTTCCAGATTTCATATCGTACTTCATAAAATGGAAAAGTCTTCTTTTCAACTAAAAAAATTTCTTTTATCACCCAACCATTTTAATTGAACTCTTACACTAACAATATAAAGTCGGCTGATATATTGGTGCAAACTAAAGCGCTGATACAAGATTGTGTTGAAGGAGATAGACATTCCCAAAACAAATTGTATGAGCAGTACGCTCCCAAAATGTTTGCGATATGTATGAGGTATTCAAAAAGCAGGGAAGAAGCAGAAGATATTCTTCAGGATGGATTTGTACAGCTATTCAGGTCATTGCATAGTTTTAAATTCGACGGTTCTTTTGAAGGATGGATAAGAAAAATAATGGTTTATACGGCTATCGCAAACTATAAAGCAAAATTAAAGATGCATGCGGTAATAAATATTGACGGAATGGAAAATATAGCAGTGATAAATAATGAAGATATCATTAGCCAATTAGGCAAAAAGGAATTGCTGAAAATGGTGCAGGCTTTGCCGCCGATGTATAGAATAGTATTTAACCTTTATGTATTTGAAGGCTTGAAACATAGGGAAATTGCAGTTCTGCTGGGCATATCCGAAGGTACTTCAAAATCCAATTTATTTGATGCAAAAGCGATATTGCAATCGGCCGTTGCTAACAGTTTAAAAATTGCTAATCAAAATTATTCGAATGGATAAAAATTTACATAATATTGAAGATTTATTTAGAAAAGGACTTGAAGATAATGAGGAAATGCCTCCTGAAAATTCATGGGACCGCATTGATAAGATATTAGATAAGGATAAAGTAATAAGTATTCATAAAAAATATGTACGCTTAAAATGGGTATCTATTCTTTTGCTGTTTTTTTTAGCAGGGGTGGGTATGTATGTTTGGAACACCCGCAAAAACAATAATCCTGAAAAGAAAGGCATCACTATTTTAAAAAAAGAAATAAAATCAAAGAATAATAAAGTTGATTTATCAAACTGGGACAATAAAACTGATGTAGAAAAACGTGTTGATTCCACAAATACAATCGTTGTTGGCAATCATCAAAACCCGGTAAAAGAAATTGGCCATACAAAAATTGACAAAAATATTTTGAACACGGAGGATAAAAAATCTGAAATGCATCCGGCACCTAAAAAGACTATAGCTTCATCCATTACAAAAAGTCTTTCAAGCTTGCCTGTTTCAAAAGAAAGTAAGATGTCTGAAGAAAATACAAAGCCGGACATCGCAAAAAATCTTTTAAATTCTCCCATTACAAAACAGGAAAAAAAGATAGAAAATAAATTGTATAATGAAAGCAATATAAATATACCTGCTCACCATGAAGGTGCGATGGATGTAGACAAAATTTTACTACCACTGATACAATTCCATTCTTTGCCCGTAAATGAAGTAAAAAGTAGCACCACAGATTTAATTGAAACAAAAAAATTACTTCAGGCTACTGCTCTATCTAAACCTAATTTAAAAATAGAATAAAGCAGATAGGTCGTGATGAATTGAATAGTATTTGTTTTAAGCTAATAATATTAGTATATTTGAGCTAAAATTATTAGCCATGTTTACAGGAATGAGTTTAATAGAATTTACAAAAAAGTTTCAGAGTGAT
>DATCFI010000091.1:0-2735 GCA_036509585.1 Hanamia sp.
GATTGGAATGTATGGTGAAGTAAAGTTCAACTAAAAAATATGCCCTCTGTATTTGTTGAAAATATTGTAAAAACCTATGGCTCAAAAAAAGCAGTCGTTGACGCATTAAAAGGCGTTTTTTTTTCTGTGGACAAAGGTGAAATATTTGGCATCATAGGCCCCGATGGCGCAGGAAAGACTTCCCTCTTCCGGATTCTTACAACTTTATTATTGGCCGATAGCGGCAAAGCTTCTGTAGATGGTTTTGATGTAGTAAAAGATTATAAACAAATTCGAAACCGGGTGGGTTATATGCCTGGAAAATTTTCACTCTACCAGGATTTGACGGTGCAGGAAAATCTGGAATTCTTTGCAACAATTTTTAAGACTACCATCCGGGAAAATTATGATCTAATTAGAGACATTTACCAGCAGATAGAGCCTTTTAAAAACAGGAAAGCGGGCCAGTTATCCGGAGGCATGAAACAGAAGCTGGCGCTTAGTTGTGCGTTGATACATAAGCCATCCGTATTGTTTCTTGACGAACCTACAACCGGCGTAGATGCTGTTTCAAGAAAAGAATTTTGGGAAATGTTGCATCGCCTCAAAGAGCAGGGCATTACGATTTTGGTTTCAACTGCGTACATGGATGAAGCCAATTTATGTGACAGGGTTGCATTAATTCAAAAAGGAAAAATTCTTTCTATTAATACTCCTGAAGGTGTTACCCGGGAATTTAAAAAACCTCTGTGGGCTATAAAAGCAAGTGAAATGTTTCCATTGATGAAAGCAATCGTTGCTGATCCATTAGTAGAAAGTTGTTATTCATTTGGGCAATACCATCATGTTGTTTTTAAATCGGATGAAAATAATAAAGAGGAGCTTGAAGATATTTCAGCTAAAGGGAATTTTTCTAATGTGGAAATACATAGTATCAAGCCGGGTATTGAAGATTGTTTTATGGCATTGATGGCTAACAGCTAATAGCTAATAGCTGTTGGCATAAACTTGATTAATGAAAATTATGAAAGACGACAAAGTGATAACAGCGCATGAACTCACTAAAAAGTTTGGTGATTTTACTGCTGTTGATAAAATATCTTTTGAAGTGACCAGGGGAGAAATTTTCGGATTTCTTGGCGCCAACGGTGCGGGTAAGACGACCGCTATGCGGATGCTGTGCGGATTGTCACTGCCTACTTCAGGAGAGGCTACTGTGGCGGGTTATGATGTATATAAACAAAACGAGCTGATCAAAAAAAATATCGGTTACATGAGCCAGAAATTTTCTTTGTATGAAGATTTAACAATAAAGGAAAACATCCGTTTTTACGCAGGTATATATGGATTAAGAGATAAAGAAATAAAAGAAAAAACACAGTTATTAGTAAAGCAACTGCATTTGGAAGGAGAAGAAAAAACTTTGGTAAAATCGTTACCTCTTGGTTGGAAACAGAAGCTCGCGTTTTCTATTGCTATTGTTCACGATCCGGCAATTGTTTTTTTGGATGAACCAACAGGCGGTGTAGATCCGATAACGAGGCGTGAATTCTGGAACCTGATTTACGAAGCGTCAGCAAGAGGCATCACCATTTTTGTAACGACACATTATATGGATGAAGCAGAATATTGTAATCGGGTGTCCATCATGGTTGATGGCAGAATTGATGCACTGGATTCTCCGGCAAACCTGCAAAAAAATTATTCGGCAAAATCAATGGATGAAGTGTTTTTGCATTTGGCGAGAAAAGCTCAAAGAAGTGAATAAACGCCAAATGCTTGATGCAAAAGGCTAAAAGCTAAAAACAATGAACCAATTTTTCATTTTTGTAAAGAAAGAATGGCTCCACATCTGGAGAGACAGGCGGACTCTGTTTATTTTAATATGGATGCCCATAGTGCAGATTATTTTGTACGGGTTTGCACTGACAAACGAAGTGAAGAATGCTGAAATTGCAGTTTTTGATCAATCGAATGATTTGGCAACAACTACTATTATTAATGAGATTAATGCAAGCCGTTATTTTAAAGTGATCAAATACCTTCATTCTTACAAGGAAATAGGCGCCACCTTCAGGCAAGGGAAAATAAGGCTGGCGGTTGTTTTCCCTCCTAACTTTCAGAATAATCTCCTGCAGAAAAATTATGCACAAATACAATTGATAGCCGATGCTTCGGACCCGAACACGGCTAATACATTGACTAATTATGCAACAGCCATTATACACGATTACCAGCAATCATTGAATCAAAATAAAGACCTGCCTTACACTATAATAACAAACTTGCGGATGCTTTATAATCCGGAACTAAAATCATCCTATAGCTTCGTACCGGGTGTGATGGCTCTAGTGCTAATGTTGGTTTGTGCAATGATGACATCTATCGCTATTGTAAGGGAAAAGGAATTAGGAACGATGGAAGTTATACTTGTCTCTCCATTAAAACCATTTCGAATCATTATTGCAAAAACAATTCCTTACCTCGCCGTTTCCATATTTAATATTGCCTGTATTCTTTTACTCAGTGTTTATGTTCTTAATGTGCCTATCAACGGAAGCCTGGTATTGCTGGTATCGGAAAGTATTTTGTTTACTATCACAGCACTTGCAATTGGCATATTAATTTCCAATGGCGCTAAAACACAGCAGTCTGCTATGTTTACATCGCTGTTGAGTTTGTTTCTGCCAACATTATTGTTCAGCGGATTTTTATTTCCTATTGAAAGTATGCCATGGCCTTTGCAGGTCATTTCC
>DATCFI010000092.1:0-19949 GCA_036509585.1 Hanamia sp.
CTAATGCCAGTGAATGCAGCAGCCAAAAGAAACAAGCCGATATAAGAACCTGCAATAGCCCCACTATCAATATCGCCCGTGGACGATAACGAATGAATGGTGATAACATATAAAAACGTAGGTATCAAAGCGATAATGATCACACCCAGCATAGCGACATATTTACCTAAAACAATTTGCCAATTGGTAAGTGGCCGTGTCTGAAGCGTTTCGAAGGTGCCGGTTTTAAATTCATCTGCAAAGCTGCGCATGGCCAGCGCCGGGATTAAGAAAATAAATATCCAGGGTGCCAGATCAAAAAAGGAACTAACTGTGGCGTAGCCAAAATCGAAAATATTACTGTCTTTCAAAACAAACAGGTAAAGCGCATTGACTACCAGGAATAGAATAATGGTAATATACCCGGTAAGGCTGCTAAAAAACTGGTGAAATTCTTTTTTGGCAATAGAGATCATGGACTATAAAAAGGTGCAATTTAAGCGAAGTAAAATAATTAAAGATTTTTAATGCCTTCAATATAGGGTAAAATCAATAGGTCTTCATGACAAACGCTGACAAATAAAAAAATATTTTAAAAAAATGTTAAGATGAAGCAGCGTTTTGGGAAAAGCGATTGTCTTTACAATCGCTTGGTTATTTTTTTTAAAAAAATTCGTCAAAATTCTGTGGAGATTATTTTTGAAAAGCAATCTTTCATAGGCTTTTTTGTTTTTAAAATTAACTACCAAAACGAACTGCAGGAAGATCCCCTTTACAAAGGGGATTCTTTTTTAATGTGACCTATGCACAACGCACTAATTGAAAAAATGCGGAAATTGTTTGTATACTGTCAATAATAGAGCTGGCAATTTGTTTGTCAAATGCTATATTAAACGATCTGAAAAATTTATACGCTAAAACTTTCGCCGCAAGCACAACTCCGGCTGGCGTTGGGGTTATTAAAATAGAAGCCTTTTCCGTTTAACCCATCACTGAATTCCAGCGTGGTATTTACGAGGTACAAAAAACTTTTAAGATCTGTTACCACTTTGATTCCTTTATCTTCAAATTCCTGGTCCATTGGTTTTCTCTCTTTATCAAAATCCATCTTATAGCTAAGACCTGAGCATCCTCCACTTTCTACACTCACCCGTAAAAAATAATCATCAAGAGAAAATTGCTTTTCTTCCATCAATTGTACTACGCGGTCTTTTGCTTTTTCACTTACGTAAATCATAGTTTGAAATTGTTGATGTTCAACAGCTAAGAAATTAATGCAAAAATACGCCAGATTTAAATGTTTTGTGTATTTTGAATAAGGTAAACCTGGTAATTTAACAATCAAAAAACTTCTTAATTTCAGTTATTACAATTGTCCGCAAACTTTCTGTGTAAAGAATTTTCGCATATTAATTTGTAGATTTGCGCTCTTTTATTTTAAAAGAAGGAGAGTTGTCCGAGTGGTTGAAGGAGCACGCCTGGAAAGTGTGTATGCGGGAAACTGTATCGAGGGTTCGAATCCCTCACTCTCCGCAAGATTTTCAATATCTTGTTCTTGAATGATAGCCAGTACGGGACCTTCTGCCGTTTAGATAGTAAATAAACAAATTCTGGCAATTCCTACTTTAATCTATTAACCGCTCTTTTTTGAAACCATTCTTTAAAATAAAAAGGAATAAACTGACCTAAGTTTTATTTTTACCAAAACATATATTTGCTTCATGAATATTGAAAACATATATAATGTATTTATTAAATATCATTCTATACAAACCGATACAAGAAAATTGCAGAAAGGTGATCTGTTCTTTGCGCTAAAAGGTCCGAATTTCAATGGAAATCTTTTTGCGCGGCAAGCGCTTGACGATGGCGCCGCTTATGTGGTAGCCGATGAGAAGCTGTCATTTTCTGATGAAAGAGTTATACAAGTAGATGATGCATTGCAAACCTTGCAGCAACTTGCAAAATTTCACCGGGAGCAATTTAATATTCCATTTATCGCTATTACTGGTAGCAATGGGAAAACCACAACCAAAGAATTAGTGCATGAAGTATTGGCATCTCAATATAAAACATATACCACCAAGGGAAATCTGAATAATCATATCGGCGTTCCGCTTACCATTTTAAAAATAAAAGCAGATGCAGAGATGGCAGTGATTGAAATGGGCGCCAATCATTTGAAAGAAATTGAAGGCTATTGCCAATATGCACAACCAACACACGGGCTTATTACGAACATTGGCAAAGCGCATCTTGAAGGTTTTGGTGGTGCTGAAAATGTAAAAAAAGGGAAAGGAGAATTGTTTGAGTATATCAAACAAAAAAATGGGATCGCTTTTGTAAATGCGGATGATGCTAACGTATTAGAAGTGAGTCAAAATCTGAAAAATATTATTTACTACGGAAGTAGCGGGGAAAACAGTACCGGACATATTTTGAGAAAAGATCCGTTTTTGGAATTAGCGGTTGGTAAGGAAGGTTTGATTAAAACAAACTTAGTGGGCGCGTACAACTTGCCAAATGTGCTTGCAGCAGTTTGTATCGGAGAATATTTTAAAGTTGATTTTGAAAAAATAAAGAAAGCGATTGAAAATTATGCACCCTCCAACAGCCGTTCACAATTAATAAAATTAAAAAGTAACTCAATCATTTTAGATGCTTATAATGCAAATCCGGGAAGCATGGCAGCAGCTATTGAAAATTTTGCCTCGATGAATGGCGACAAAAAAATTTTGCTGCTCGGCGATATGAAAGAGCTGGGACAGGATAGTCAGAAAGAACATGCAGCCATTATTTCTTTGATTGATAAACATAAATGGAAATACGTGGTATTGGTAGGTGAAAATTTTTCGGAAATAAATCATGGCTATATTTCGTTCGAAAATTCTACCCAGGCCAGGGAATGGTTTCAAAAAGAAGATATTGAGAACGCGCAGATACTTATCAAAGGATCCCGGAGCATGCAGATGGAAAAAGTAATTGAATAACTATTCGGAAAATAAAACTGCATTAATGCGGTTTGAAAAAGTATCTGTGGCTGTTTATTTTGTAGTAAGTGGTTTTTGGCAAAAGACCTCGATCTTTCAAAATTGATGAACTATTTTAGATATTGGAATTGGGATTATTTGATAATTTTTAGGTGGAAGTGATGAGGCTTAAAGGACTCTTTATTAATTTTCTTTTGGTAGCTGAGATAATTTCTATCCTGGTAAAAATGGTTTCTGAAGGAAAAATTTCGGGTACTCGTTCCGGCCACTCTACCAGGCAAATCTCATTACTATTCAGGCAATCTTCAATGCCGGCATCCATCGCTTCCTGATCGCTTTTTATCCGGTAAAGATCAATATGATATACTATATCGCCGCGTTGTGAAGCATATTCCTGGATAATAGAGTAGGTAGGGCTGGTGACCGCTTCGGATACGCCCATTTCCCGACACAGGGCATTTATAAAAGTGGTTTTGCCAGCTCCCAAATCGCCGCTGAACGCGAATAATTTGTTCATTTTATTTAAACTCAAGAAATATTTTGCTGTTTTTTCTATCTCATGCAGGTCAAAAATGATTTCCATAAAGCTCATGTTTCTGTAAAAATACAGGTTTGCAACATTTTCCTAAAATTTATGCGTTATTTAATAGATATCCATTGAAGTTCTTTGGAGTTGTAGGTAAGTTTTTGAACATGCAGTTTAATCCTGACTTAGTGGCGGAACATAATACTTAATTTTAGCGTAATGTAGTATAAATTTGCAACTCAAAACCCCCGTATCCCCGATAAAAAATCTTCTTCCATACCATCTTTTAATTTTTTTCCTTTTTAATCTGTGCAACAATATAAATGCGCAGGATAGATTGATCAATGGGAAAGTAACGGACGGCCTAACCGGGCTTCCTTTGTCGTCATGCAGTGTATATTCGCTTGAATCTGGCAAAGGATCAGTTACAGACGATAAAGGAAAATACATGCTGCAAATTGATCGTAAAACGGATTCTATTGCCGTATCCATGGTTGGCTACGAAACCATCAGGAAGCCTGTGTTGAAAGCCGGTGACCAGGAAATTGATTTTGTACTAACGCCGGTCTCTGCTTCGATGGAAGGTATCGTGATCAAGTTTAAGGCGAAATATACCCTTGCGCAAATGCTTATCAGAAAAGTGATCAAAAATAAAAATACGAACGATGTTTTCAATGCTGATAGCTACCAATGCCAGGTATATGACAAGATAGAGGTAGATGCTAAAAACATTCCTCAGGGGTTACAAACCAGTCGCTTTACGAAGCCGTTGTCTTTTGCGCTTGAAAATATGGATACCACAAAAGACAATGATTTGGCTTTACCAATTTTTATTACTGAAAGCAGTTCTAATTTTTATTTTCAAAAGAAGCCTGAAAGGAAAAGATATGACTACACAGGAATCAAAAGTTCGGGTGTGGACAATAAATCTTTTCTGAAATACGTGGATGGACTTTATAAAAATATAAACGTTTATGATAACAACGTGAAACTGGCGGATGTCAATTTTGTAAGCCCCATAGCCGATAACGCTTTAACCTATTATAACTACGACATTCTGGATACGCTGGTAATAGACCATCATAGTTGCATTCAGGTAAAATTCGACCCTAAAAGTGATGGAAGCAATACGTTTCGTGGATACTTATGGATTACGGATACTTCTTATGCAGTCAAGTCTTTAGTGATGCGCATCTATAAGAACGCGAATGTCAATTTCATTAAAAAGCTTGAAATCTCACAAGTTTTTGAATATTCAAGTTATGACAAATTCTTGCCTGAAAGAAGCGAATTATACATAGATCTGCTTGTTCCTGAATTTAAAAAATTTGGTGCGATTGTAAAGAAAACGACCATGTTTAGAAACGCAGTGTTGAATAATAGCCAGATTGATACTGCTTTCGATAAGAAACAGGTTGATTTATCCATGACGTCAAAGGATACAGCCAATTGGGCAACCAAACGTTTTGAGCCATTGAGCACGTCTGAGCAATCCATTTATAAACTAATAGATTCTTTACAAAAAGTTCCTCTCGCTATTTTTTATGAAAAATTGATTTCAGCGATCACCACTGGCTACTATACAACGGGAAACGTGGATATCGGGAATGTATATAATTTCTATACGAATAACAGAACTGAAGGCAACCGGTTTAATTTTGGAATGCAAACTAATCCGGGCTTTAACGAGCATATACAACTCAGTGGTTATCTCGGTTATTCTACAAAAATTGACCAAACCAGCTACATGGCTAATAGTACTTTTGTATTGACGCGCAAGCAATGGAGCACGTTATCCCTGCAATATATGAATGACATCACCGGCTCTTATGATTATAGCAAGTATGCACCAGATGAAACTTCTATCTTTTCGCTTTCTGCTATTTTACAAAGGGCAAATGCAAATCCATTAAGACTCGTCAATCAAAAAGGCGGAGACATAGCCTACAAGAAATATTTTAATAATGGGATTGGTATTGGCGCAGAAATCAACCACCAAGCCATCACTCCATACTTCAATACTTATTTTACGTCCGATGTGTTTGCACCTTATATCTATTCAAAGCCGGGTGTAAATAGTGATTATCTTACAAACGAAGCAAGTGTTTCTTTGAGATACGCCTATCGCGAGAAATACGTAACGCAACATTATGTAAGAGGCAGCCTCGGAAGCGTCTTGCCCATCGTGAAGTTTGCCTTTACGAAGGGCATCAAAATTAATAGCGGTGTTCTTAAAAGCGACTTCAATTATCATAAATGGGACCTCGATATTCAACAGGATATCACTTTTGGACGCATTGGTAAACTATCCTATAATATAGATGCAGGCGTTGTAAACGGTACATTGCCTATTACATTTTTAGATATTCCAAGAGGGAACTACACCTACTATTATGATATTTATGCCTTCAATAACATGAACAGGTACGAATTTGCTACTGATAAATATTTGAGCCTAATGGTGCAACAGGGATTTGGCAGCTTTCCGTTTAAATACATTCCCCTGCTGAAAAAGACACGGTGGCGCTCAGTAGTTTCATTCAAGGGGGTTTTGGGTGGCATGTCCGAAGCCAACAAAAAAGCCAATGGATATTATGACTCATCCATTGATTATCCCTTTTATGTTCCGTCGAAAACACCCTACATGGAAACGTCAGCTGGGATATATAATATCTTCAATTTCCTGAGATTAGATGCAGTGTGGCGATTGAATTATTTCGATCATCCTAATATTCAAAAATTTGGTGTAAAGATGAGTTTTCAGTTTACATTTTAATTTGAAATGCAACATTAAGACGAAAGATTCTTAACTCTTACCAAGAAACCAGCTGATAGTAAACGAACAAATAGTGGAGTTTTTTATTTTATCCCAAATATCACTTGAATCGTTCTTTCTCGAAAGCGGTAAAAAAAATTCCGGCAATTCCTCTTTTCCGCACGGATAAATGACTTGGGTAAAAGAAATTTCGTAAGATTGATTAATCAGGGATTTTCTTTGTGCCGGAGCAATTTTGGTATTTTAACCTGATCGACGTCCCCTATCCAAATGTAGTGCAGTGGATGTATAAATAAAAAACCTCCGAAATAAATCAGAGGTTTTTTGTCGGGGCGGCAAGATTCGAACTTGCGACCTTCCCGATTCAATCGGGACGCAATGACCTTAATAAAAAAAGAGGCTATCTCTTTTAGATAACCTCTTTTTTGTCGGGGCGGCAAGATTCGAACTTGCGACCTCCACATCCCAAATGTGGCGCGATGACCGGGCTACGCTACGCCCCGAAAACTTTTTCCCTTAAAAGATGCGGAGAGGGTGGGATTCGAACCCACGGTACAGTTTGACCCGTACGACGATTTAGCAAACCGTTCCTTTCGGCCACTCAGGCACCTCTCCTTTTGTAAAGCATGTATTTAAGGGTTGCAAAAATAGCATATGAATTTCAAAAATTAAAATAAAAATTAAGGTTGTAAAATTGGAATGAAATTTTTGAGAAAAACAAGAACTGGCTGGTTACATGGCGGCCAATTGAACTTTTTGCTGGAGTTCGATGACACTTTCTTTAAATAAAATATCTGTATCCATCAGGTCTTTTACAGTCTGGCAACTGTGAATAACTGTTGTGTGGTCACGTCCACCAAAATGCTCACCAATTGTTTTTAAGGAGTTTTTTGTAAAAGCTTTAGCCAGGAACATCGTAATCTGCCGGGCTTGTACGATTTCTCGTTTCCTTGTTTTCTGCAACAGTTTCTCATATGGTACATCAAAATAATCACATACCATTTTCTGAATAGTATCTATCGTGATCTCTCTTGAAGAGGATTTAATGAAATTGCGTAAAACTTTTTTTGCCAAATCTAAATCTATTTCCCTTTTGTTAAGCGAAGACTGTGCCAATAGAGATATGAGAGCGCCTTCAAGTTCACGGATATTATTCTGAATGTTATATGCGATGTATTTTACCACTTCCTTAGGCATTTCCAGCCCATCATTCTTCATCTTTCTTTCCAGAATTTCAATCTTGGTTTCATAGTCGGGGATTTGCAAATCGGCACTAAGTCCCCATCGAAATCGGCTCAACAATCTTTCCTGAACTCCTTCGAGGTCCTTTGGCGGCTTATCCGTCGTTAGTATCAACTGTTTGCCGCTTTGATGCAAGTGGTTGAAAATGGCAAAAAATGCATCTTGTGATCTTTCCGCACGGTTAAAGAATTGAATATCATCAATAATCAAAACGTCAATTAGCTGATAAAAATGAATGAAATCATTAATCGCGTTATTTCTTCCATGATCTACAAATTGGTTGATGAATTTTTCAGAGCTGACATATAATACGACTTTATTATTATGCAATCTTTTTACTTCATTGCCGATAGCCTGTGCCAGGTGTGTTTTACCTAATCCGACACCGCCGTAAATTACTAATGGATTAAATGAGGTACTTCCCGGCTTTTCCGCTACCGTTTTTCCGGCGCGTCTTGCTACCCTGTTGCAATTTCCTTCTATGTAAGATTCAAATGTATAAGATGCGTTTAGTTGCGGATCAATCTGCATCTTTTTAAGACCGGGAATCACAAATGGGTTCTTAACAGGATTCGTTATGACTAAAGGGAAATCCATTTCATTATTAGAATAAGATTTATACCCGTGGCCAGGCACATCCATCGTCACCGGCTTATTTTTGCTGTTTCCGCTATCCACCATTATCCGGTATTCAAGCATAGCGTTTTTGCCGAGTTCTCGCTTCAAAGTTTTTGCCAGAAGGGTTACGTAATGCTCTTCAATGTACTCATAAAAAAACTGGCTGGGTACCTGGATCGTTAAAACGTTATTTTCTAAATTAACCGGCTTGATGGGCTCGAACCACGTTTTGTAATGTTGCCACTCAACTATATCTTTAATTATATTGAGACAATTACCCCAAACTGTTTCGCAAGCATTATCCATTATTTTCCGTAAGCCGTTTTATTTATTTTAGAAAAATTCTTTTCTGAAGGAATCATTAAAAAAATTCAAACAAAAGAAATTGTCAAAAATTTAATCAACAACACAGCGAATATCAAAAGAAATTGTTGAAAAAAAAATTTTTTATTCAAGGTTTTTTTACAGTAAAAATTTTATTTAGCCTCAAAAAAACAAAAGGATTTTCATTTCCTTTTTTTCGGTTATTTCAAAAGATAAGCCTGCATTGGATTCAGCAGTTTAAATCGCGTTTTTTATGAATTCTAAAATAATTTTTCCGATCCTTTTTTTCGTGAGAATTTTTTTTAGTGCAGAAAAAAAATGTGCAAAACATTTTTTTGACTTTATAATTTTCTTTAAGTGGTTTTAAATTAAATGACTTTATCTTTAAAAAAAAATAGAATAGTTATGAGTTATGAATTAACGGGAAAATTAGCAATAAAATTTGACACAATACAGCGCACTGAGACGTTTAAAATCCGCGAGTTTGTAGTAGAAAAATCTGAAGATATCAACGGTAAGTTAGTGGTTAACTATATTAAATTTCAATCTGTGCAGGATCGTACCGGTATCATAGACAGAGTAAATGAAGGCGATGAAATAAAAGTCTATTTCAACATTCGCGGAAGCAAGTGGGAAAAAGACGGACGTGTTTCTTACTTTAATAACCTGGATGCATGGCGCATTGAACAAGTGTTGAAACCCGGCGCTGACGCGTCTTCAGAAGATGGGCACCTGGAGCCATTGGACACGTTCACTTCCAGTTCGCAGGAAGCGATTGATGATCTTCCGTTTTAAATTCATAAATATAAAAACAGGAAATAAAGTTGTTATAACTAATCTTCTTTTTGTTTAAGTTTTCAGGATAAAAACCTGGCACTTTTTAATTTATGCAAGAAAAAATTTCACTACGGCTTCTTCCATCCCAGGCTTCTCACGAGGCATTCATCGAATATATTGCAAAAGCAAAAGGGAAAAATACGTCCGAAATTACAGGATATCAAATTCTTAAAAAGTCTATTGATGCAAGAGGTAAGACGATATGGATCAACTATACTGTCAATGCATTCATTAATGAACCGTTTCATGAAAGAGGATTGCAGGAATTCAATTTTCGTGATGTAAGCAATGCTGCAAAAAAAGTAATCATTATTGGCGGTGGTCCGGCCGGGATTTTTGCCTCGTTACAGCTTATTGAGCGTGGAGTAAAACCCGTTATCCTTGAAAGAGGGAAGGAAGTGAGGGCAAGGAGAAGAGACCTGGCGATATTGAATAAGGAAGGGATTATTAATACCGAAAGCAACTATTGCTTCGGAGAAGGAGGCGCAGGCACATATAGCGATGGAAAATTGTATACCCGAAGCAATAAACGTGGCGACATCAACCGGATACTAAATCTGTTTGTTCATTTTGGCGCGGACAGCAGTATATTATATGAAGCCCACCCTCACATAGGCACTAATAAACTGCCTGCCATTATAACGGCAATGCGTAAACGTATAATTGATTGTGGCGGAGAATTTCATTTCGAAAAAAAGGTAACTGATTTTCATATTGAGAAGGACGAAATAGTATCGGCGAAGACGGCCGATGGTGATATTTTTCGAGGCGAGGCATTTATTCTTGCTACCGGACATTCTGCAAGGGATATTTTTGAGCTATTGCATCAAAAAAATATTGAAATAATCGCAAAGGGATTTGCGTTGGGGGTAAGGATAGAGCATCCGCAGGAAGTAATTAATTCTATTCAATATGGAAACGCTGTCGCCGAAGAAAATTTGCTGCCTCCTGCGTCATATAGCCTGGTAGAGCAGGTACAAGGAAGAGGTGTATTTTCTTTTTGTATGTGCCCCGGAGGAATCATTGCACCAGCCGCTACCAACGAAAAAGAATTGGTGGTTAATGGATGGAGCCCATCAAAAAGAAATAATCCGTACGCGAATAGTGGAATGGTAGTACAAGTGGAGAAGGAAGACGTAATAAAATATTATTCCCATAAAAAAAATAAGGTTCCTGATTTCGCATCTCCGTTGTTGATGGTGCATTTTCAAAAGGAAGTGGAAGAAAAATCTTTTATTGCTGGCGGCGGCGGATACGTAGCGCCTGCCCAACGGATGGTGGATTTTGCTGAGGAGATACTTTCCCAGTCTTTGCCGAGGTGCTCCTATCTACCTGGCATCCGAACGGCTTTATTGCAAGAGGTGCTGCCTCCTTTTATTAATGATAAATTGAAAAAAGCCTTAAAATCGTTTGGGAAGAAAATGCCCGCGAGAAATAAGCTTTCAAATTATTTTACCAACGAGGCTGTGCTGGTAGCTACAGAAAGCAGAACTTCGTCTCCCGTAAGAATTCCTAGGGATGAATTGAGGTTGCATCATCCCTCGATAATAAACCTTTTTCCGTGCGGAGAAGGTGCCGGATATGCCGGTGGTATTGTAAGCGCTGCAATGGATGGAGAACGCGTCGCTCAGGCGATCGTCTTATAAATGTCCGCTGTTCCTCAGCTACCTAAAAATGGAAAATTGACTGGCCATAAAAAATGTCTCACATTCTCTTAATTTATTCCTCTTGTTTATTTCTTGTCCAATAACAATTGTGTGTTCGACCTAAAGAGCAGTCCGCTAGCTTCGTAAGTAAACAAACAAATAAGAAAGATTTTACTTCAGATTCAAAAGAAGTCGCTTCAGTGACGAATATATTATTAAAAACAATATATTATATTTCACTTATTGTGTAAAAAATAACAACACTAACAAAATTATTTTAACTTATTGATAATCAATGTATCAGCATAATAAACCTTATTTATTAAATATAAATATTATGTGTATCTTATTTTTTTTAAAATAAATTTATATTTTATAAATACTTGATAATCAATAAATATTAATAGTAGTAGTCAAATTATTAAAATAAAAATCTGTATTATATTTCATTTTTATCATTAAAATAGATATTTTTGAATAAATACTTTTATATTATGAAAAAAGTTAAACTAAGCAAAGCCGCTCCTTTTATTATTTTAATGTTGGTAGCAATTATTGCAATGTTCGTTCCCAATTTTACAAATTTCAATGATGCCGGTAAATATAATTCAGCAGATATTGCATGGATATTAGTAGCGACTGCGCTGGTGTTTTTAATGACTCCCGGTCTGGCTTTTTTCTATGGTGGCATGGTGCATAGAAAAAATATACTTTCTACCATGATCAAAAGTTTCGTAGCAACGGGCATCGTAAGCATCGTCTGGGTTACTGTAGGATATAGCCTCGCGTTTGGTGATTCCATAGGAGGATTTATCGGTAACCCGTTTACACATCTTTTTTTTAGAGGAGTTAGCTCCGGAGCCCCATGGTCTCTGGCTCCTACGATTCCCTTGATGCTCTTTGCGCTTTTTCAATTAATGTTTGCAATTATAACTCCAAGCCTGGTAGTAGGAGCTGTAGCCGAAAGAACTCGATTTTCTTCTTACATCTTGTTTATAGTGATGTTCAGTTTATTGGTGTATGCGCCCATCGCACATTGGACCTGGAACCCAAAAGGATTTTTATTTAAAATGGGTATCCTTGATTTTGCCGGCGGCACCGTTGTTCACATTTCTGCCGGGTGCGCTGCCCTTGCCGGAGCAATGGTACTGAAAAGAAGGAAATCGCATCTTGAACATAAAGAGATGCCTCCTTCCAATATCCCTTATGTGCTGATCGGGACGGGTTTGCTTTGGTTTGGTTGGTTTGGTTTTAATGCCGGATCTGCAATGGCCGCAAATTCATTGGCAGTTTCTGCATTTGCTACTACTAACACGGCTGCTGCGGCAGGAGGATTGTCATGGATGTTTTTTGATGTAATGAAAGGGAAAAAGCCTTCTGTCTTAGGATTCTGCATCGGTGCTGTAGTGGGCCTCGTTGCTATTACACCTGGCGCGGGATATGTAGGTATTCCCCAAAGTATTTTCATAGGCGCTTTTGCAGCTATCATATCTAATGTGGCGGTTTATTACAGATCAAAATCAAGGCTGGATGATACATTGGATGTTTTTCCATGTCATGGTATCGGTGGGATCGTGGGCATGATCCTGACTGGGATCTTTGCTTCAAAAGCGGTGAACGCAGGAGGGAACAACGGGCTTTTTTACGGTAACCCTGAATTTTTCTTTACCCAGCTAAAAGGATTGGGAATTGTAATTCTTTACAGCTTTTCAGTCTCTTACGGCATCTTTAAATTCATTAATTGGGTAATGCCGATGAGAGTGAGCGAAGCGGAAGAAGAAATGGGTTTGGATGAATCACAACACGATGAAAAATATTTACAAGGTACACTGCTTGTGAAACATAAAGGAGCTTTTATTGAACAAGAAAAGGATATAGCTGATGCAATTAACTTCTGAGAAAAGTTAATTAGCCATATCCTTTCCATTTTTAAACTTTAAATCTATAACAATGTTAAGAAAAATTTTCTTAGGAATACTACTATTTTTTGCTTTTAATTCCTCAGATGCACAAACAGATTCTGTAAAATTATCAAAACCTGTTTCCGATACAACAACAGATCCAAAACCTTCACTTGCTATAACAGGCGCTGTGGACGCTTATTACAGGTATGATTTTAATAACCCAACAGCAAATCCGTATAACAGTTTTACCAGTTTCACTAAATCACAAAATTCATTTGCATTAGGAATGGCCAATGTGAAATTTGAGCTGCAAACCAAAAAAATAGACATGGTTGCAGACCTCGGTTTTGGCCAGAGAGAAAAAGAGTTTGCCTATAATGATAATGGCATCTCCCAGGCTATAAAGCAATTATATATTTCTTATTCACCCAACTCCTGGCTGAAACTAACAGCAGGAAGCTGGGCTACGCATCTTAATTATGAACTGGCCGATGCGTTCGGAAACCGGAATTATAGTATGAGTTATTATTTTACGTTTGGGCCTTTTTCTCATACCGGTGTCAGGGCAGATTTTACCACAAGTAAAAAAACTGCTTTTATGATTGGTGTTGCTAATGCAACAGATTACAGGGTTCCTCCCGATGGCCAGATTAACAAGAAATTTTTACTGGCTCAGTTTACTTATACGCCAAATGATAATTTACAATTTCTCTTAAATTATGTTGGTGGACAAGCGCCCGATACTTCAAAATCTAATATTGGAAATCTTATTATTACGGATAAGATCAGTAGTAAATTCAATATTGTTTACAATGGTATTCTTGCCAGTGTAAAACTTTGGGATGGCGCAAAAAACATTGGAAGCAAAACCTGGTGGGGCTCTGCATTATATTTCAATTATGATCCTAAAAGCTGGTTTGGTTTAACGCTGCGTAGCGAATACTTTAATGATGATAAACAGTTAAATCTTTACTCAACGCTGCCTGCCGGTGGCAATGTCTTTTCAAATACTTTGTCGGCAAATTTTAAAGTGGAAGGCCTCACATTTATTCCTGAATTCAGGCTTGATAACGCGAGCGCTCCTCTTTTTACAAATCATTCAGGAAGTCTTATTAAAAATGATGCAAGTTTTATTGTAGCAGTAGTTTATAAATTTTAATTCAACCAAATTATTTTTTAATTTTTAAAATTCAAAAACATGTTAGTAAAAAAATTGGTCAATCATCTGAAGAACAGAAATTCAGAAACCTCAACTCCGATGGTAAGATTAACAAAAGCAGAAAAATGGCAAATGGGCCTTACTATTTTCATGGGTAAAATCATTGGCGTTTTGCTGGTAATTATTGCAATGAAAATGATACCGGCTATCATTGCAACTCCGGCTTCTGCACAAGATACTTTTACTCCTCATGAAACAATATTAATGAATACTGCAAATACTATCTGGACTTTAATTGCAGCATTTTTAGTGTTTGGTATGCAAGCCGGTTTTGTAATGCTTGAAGCCGGTTTTGCCAGAAAAAGAGAAACCGTAAATGTATTAATGGAGTGCATTTTTGATACTTGCCTTTGCGGTATCCTTTTTTGGGCTATAGGTTATGCATTTATGTTTAGTGCAGGAAATGGGTTCATTGGTTACCATTGGTTTTTCTTAATGGGAGCGCCTGCTACTTATATGACAACGGGTATTCCTATTCTTGCACACTGGATATTCCAATATGCATTTGCCGACACCTGCTCAACGATTGTTTCGGGAGCTATGATTGGCCGCACAGGTTTCAGGGGCGATATTCTTTATAGCATTGGCATTACCGGGTTTATTTATCCAATTGTAGGGCATTGGGCATGGGGGCCTGATGGCTTTTTAGCATTGATGGGTACTCCCGATCATTTATTCGCTTCTTTAGGGCAAGGGTTCAGGGATTTCGCAGGCTCTACAGTTGTTCATACCATCGGAGGAATCTCTTCACTTGCGGGTGCGATCGTTTTGGGGCCGCGGTTGGGAAGAGTTTTTAAAAGAGATGGAGGAGGAATGCCAGCGCCCCATAATCTTACTGTAGCTGCGGTTGGTGGATTTATTCTATGGTTTGGCTGGTATGGCTTCAATCCAGGAAGCACGCTTTCAGCAGTAGATATGCAAGGAATTGGCAGAGTTGCAGCCAATACAACTCTGGCAGCGTGTGGTGGCGGAATTGCGGCTATGTACTTTGCCTTGTGGTTTGGCGATACGAAAGGAAAATTTGATCTCGGATTTACAATAAACGGATTTCTTGCAGGGCTTGTAGCTATCACCTGTCCATGTTATTGGGTATCTCCGCTCGGAGCCATAATGTTGGGCGCTGTTGCAGGCCTGGTCGTATTCCTAAGCGTTAATTTACTTGAATGGCTTCGGATTGATGACCCTATTGGAGCTGTTTCTGTACATGGCGTGGCTGGCATTTGGGGCACTTTGTCTTTGGGGCTTTTTGCAACAGGTCAATTTGGAGCTACAGGCCCAACAGGCGCTGATAATTCTTCACCGGTAGCAGGGCTTTTTTATGGCGGTGGCGCAAGTGTGTTTAAAGCACAATTAATCGGAAGCGCCACTATCACTGTTGCAACGTTTGCTATTGCTTTCGCGCTGATGTGGGCAGTGAAACAATTACCTCATCCATGGAATTTAAGAGTAGAAGAAGAGGGTGAAATTATTGGCCTTGATATACATGAACATGGTACTGAAGCATATTCAGAACAGAAGACTGAAATGTCTTATTTGACAAGTGAAGAATTAATAGACCATCCGTAGAAATAAAAATTATAAATTATAAATACAGTTAGTGAAATGCTAACTGTATTTTTTTTATTTGAATAACGAATAAAAATAGAAATTAAATTTCGATTATTTGTTCGTTTACTGTAACCACGGATTTCATCTATGGCTACTCACATAGAAGTCTTTCAGACTTCCTCATTCTTCACTTGATTATTTTTCATTGAATATGAACATTGAATATTTCTTTCCTTTCCCCTTTAGGGGTCAAGGGTTATTCCAACACTTCATCCAGTTGCTTCTCCATTTTGAATAATGCTTCCAATATTTCATCATTCGAAATAGCAGGGCTGCTTTCTTTTAACTGTGTGGCATACCAAATCAATACCATTAAAATATAATCCTGCATATCTTTTCCTGCAAACTGGGTTTTGAATTCTACTATTTTATCATTGATTGTTTTCAAAATTTTTCGCACAGTTTCTTCATCAGATGGCAAAATTTTTATCCGGTAATTCCTATCACCTATTACTATGTTCAGCGGTATTAGTTGTTCAGTTGCCATTATTATTTATTTAGCATGGTTATGCATTTATCACTGGACCGGATATACTGGTTGATGTTTTTTTAAAAATCTGATTTTTCTTTGCCTTCAAGTTTGACTGCAGAAGTTTTTAAGATTGCCACCTGCATTTGCAATTGTTCCTTTTCTTCATTCAATTCTTTCTTACGGCTTTGATATTTTCCATTTTCTTCTACCAACAATGCATGTTTTTTCAACAGCAATTGCAGTTTAGAATGAAGACTTTTTAGATGAGCGTCAATATTATCAGGCATTGCGTCTTATTATTGCATTGAGTTTATTTTCGAGAGCGGCAATGATTTCATTAAGACTGGCTACGCTCCCAACCGATACCAATCTGAAGCAGCCCTATAAAATAATACAGTCTCATCCAGGAAGTTTTTTAAAAATTCTATCAGTAGTATCGTAATTTCAATGGTTTGAAATGCTAAAGATTATTGCTGAAAATTTAAGAAACCTCAAATAATGAACCATACCGGCGACTTGCATATCGAAGAAGAGATACTTCCCTTGTTTGATTTTACTTTTAATTTATACTCCGGAAAAGCAGTGCGTCGCCTGGTAACAGAGCCGCCCGGTGCCATGGAGGATATTTTTATAAGACAAAAGGTGTTGAAGGGATTTATGGATAATTATGAAAAATGGAAAGGATATTCCTTTTCGCGTTTTAATTTATCTGAGATATTTGACTTCTTTGAAACCTTTGGGGTGGGCAATTTTTTTGCTGCGAACATGAAATGGAAACTTCGATTTTCTGAGAAGGAAAGAAGCCAGAGAAGAGGAAGATTAATTTTGCTGATACGTCTATTTAGTAAAATACAAACAGATTATTTTGAAAAGCTGGATACAAAACTTTTTCCGCCGGAATACGCGTCTGAACTGGATCTGCTGAATCGCTTTTTGATAGATTTTGATTTGCAGCATTATGAAAAGATCTATGAAAAAAAGAAAACGTTGACGGTATCGCAGATCGTAGATCTGATGGGGATTATCACCGAAAAAGTAACCAATGGGCAGGCAGCTGCTTTTTGGAATCGCTGGTTTTTATTTGAAGGATATCTTTCAGTAAGTAAAGGAATTGTTGAACATGGATTTGTTTTTCCTTCCTTCGATAACTCCACGTTTTCTATAAAAGGTCTTTATCATCCGCTTTTGAAAAATCCAGTTCAGAACGACATTACCGCTACACGAAATGTAATTCTTTTAACCGGTCCGAATATGTCGGGCAAATCGACTTTTTTAAAATCGATAAGTTTGTGCGTTTATCTGGGCCAGCAAGGACTTGCTGTTCCGGCTACGAAAGCAGTAATTCCATTTTTTGATAACGTCTCGGTGGCCATCAATCTTACAGATAGTATCGTAAGTGGTTACAGTCATTTTATGACGGAGATAATTACCTTAAAAAATGTGGTGGAAGAAGCGTTGCAGGGCACAAAATGCTTTGCCGTTTTTGACGAATTATTCAGGGGCACCAATATTGAAGATGCTTTGGAGATAAGTACTGCCACGATAGAAGGGCTTGCAAAATTTACCAATTCTTACTTTTTTATTTCCACTCATCTGCACCAGCTCAAAGAAATTGAAGCAATCAAAAATGAAAAAGTAACCACCTGTTATATTGAATGTGAATTAAAAGAAGGTACGCCGGTGTTTACTTATAAATTAAAACCCGGGTGGTCAGATTTGAAAATAGGACGCATCCTGTTTGAAAAGGAAGGATTGAATAATATGCTGAAGTAATATCTGCTGAAAATAAAAATCCGTGTTATTTGTTCGTTTACTGTGTCCATTTCAACAACCTTCTAAATCGCAAAATTGAAGATGCATTTGGAATAGTCGTAAAGTTAAGCATCCAATAAGCGTCTTATTGCCCAAACGGTCTTTGAGTTTTGCAGCTAATATTTTCACCGGGCGACACGTGGAAGTAATCACAAAAAAATTGAAAATATTTATAACGATAAAGCGTTTTTGGTTGTTCATTTATAGTTCCACATTCCACGCCACCATTAATAACATTTACTGTAGCACCAAATCCGGGAAGTCTTCCTTTTTGAATGTCATCATTTGTTGGCACCCATTTTCCAATCATTATATCATGACAGGAAGGTTTAGGAAATTGCGGTGTCATCCAAAACCATACCGCGGAAGCAAACGCCAATACCGGATCTTTTGATAGTAGATCAGGGTGTTGTAAAAGTGTGTCTTTGTTGCCAAACCATGCTTCACTAAATTGCCCGTAATTATAATTCCAACTAAGTTGTTTTGGCCCCCGGCCATAATATGATTGACCACTAACAGGCGGATAATTATGCTTAGAAGTGTCTGAATAAGAACCTCTGCCGGTAGGGTTTTCTTCTAAAAAATATAATCCCCATTTAAAATAACCTCCAGGCGCATCCGCCCATCCACCACTTGTTTCTTGCGCTATGTTTGCCAGAAACGCACACAATTCTCTTTTCTGAATTTGAACACTACCTTCCGCTAAAAAATCAGGAAATAGACTGGTTGCTTCAACAAATGATTTAAAGGAATAAAAATCGGGATTATGATTAATCGGGTCCTTCATTCCTATGCCGTACCTGTTTGGGAATAATTGATTCCAGGTTTTTTGATTGATAAATTTTGTGAGACTGGTTGAAACTTCTTTATGTTTCTGCAAATCACTTTTAAGGGTACTTTTTATTTCAGGCGATTGGGCACAACTATTTAAAAAGAATAATGATGAAAAGAAAAATAATAATGGAATAATTTTCGGCGGCATTTTAGCAAGTTATTGATTAAGACTCAAACCTGGAATGATTTAGCATTAAAGTTTCCGGAGAAATAAAAATATTTTGAGAATTAAAAACGATACACCTGCGTTTACTTATAAATTGAAAATTGGATGGCCACATTTAAAAATACAATGCATTTTGTTTTAAAAGAAAGGACTAAAAAAAATGCTGAGTTAGTATCTGCTGAAAATAAAAATTCGTGTTATTTGTTTGTTTACTGTAACTGGTTTCCTATTACAAAGGCTGTTATTGGCGCCATCGCCAACAATAACATTGCTTCATTTTATTTAATAAAATATTTTTAAAAGTTGCTGCGCCCCAAACCGTCTCTGCTGTTCAGACCAACTCGTCTTTAGCTCCGAAGGAGCTTTTTCTATTTTTTTTATGAATTACTTAAAATACGTAATTTAGAAGAATGGCAACTAAAGGTTCAATATAGATATAATTAAAACCGCCATCAGGGGGTTTATCGTAATAAAAATGTTCAATAACGCCCAAATGGCAATCAATAGATATTTTCCTTCTTAAAGAACGCTGAACGCCCCATCCCTGAATGAAAAGAAGATTAAAGAAATTCTGATTCTTTACAGGAAAGACTGCCTCTACCCTTCCAAATAAAAAATTCGCAGAATTATTGAGAGTTTTCTTTAGTTTAACATTCCTGCGATGTAGGTTATAGTAGTTCCGGTATTCTGCATAAGTATTCGGTGAGACTATCAATTTAGCACTAAAATTTGAAAACGAAAAACCATCAACAGCTCTACCCAATATCGCACCCGCAAAAAAATTAATACAAGAAGTTTTACTAATTTTCTGTTCCCATTCAGGACCAACGTTGTTCAAACTGAATTTTAATTTAAATATAGAATAAAGCAGATAGGTCGTGATGAATTGAATAGTATTTGTTTTAAGCTAATAATATTAGTATATTTGAGCTAAAATTATTAGCCATGTTTACAGGAATGAGTTTAATAGAATTTACAAAAAAGTTTCAGAGTGAT